>CAIUZK010000225.1 GCA_903903635.1 uncultured Bacteroidota bacterium | reverse complement strand
GCTTATAACAAAATCTGGTTTTCACATAACCATTGCGGTGTTTATTTCGGAGGTGGATGGATGACCAATCCTGGCCGTTATCTTGTTCTTGCTCCCACAGGTGATGCGAGTCCTTTCCCAAATCCGTATAATCCGACACAAACCGTAGGAACTCATCCTTTTACTGAAAACCCTGGCGATAAGTTTACCGGATGGGATGCATCTTTAGGTCTGAGCTGGACACCAAATCAGAGCGTGGAGTTCAAAGTTGAATATGTGCATCGCCAGGCCGATGTGAATTATTTTGCCGGACAGGGAGGCGTTACATCACCCAGTGGTTATACCTTCACTCCGGTTCCAGGAGCTGGCTGGACGCCTGACCTTGTAAAAGCAGAAGACCGTATTGTGGCGGCTTTCTTATTCCGGTTATAAAGGAATTTTATCTGGATATATGATACATATATTATGAGACTTAGTAACCTCGATAGTGTGTTTTAAAAAAGAAGAGTGGCTTAGCCGGTGTGGCTAGCCACTTTTTCATTTATGCCGGCATTAAATAGAAGAATGATGAAAAACTCAGTAATAATATTTCTCTCAATTCCGATAATACTACTTGGATACAAACAAACCGATGCACAAATTGATACAACAACAATAAAAAAAACTAACCCATTGGCACTATCGGGTTATGTGGAAGCCTATTATTGTTACGATTTCAATCAGCCGGTCAATAATACAATGCCTGGTTTTGTTTATACATTCAACAGGCACAATGAAATAACGGTTAACCTGGCTTACCTGAAAGGTAGTTACAACACAGGCAGAGTGCGTGGAATTATTGCGTTGGGGGTAGGTACGTATATGAATGCAAACTATGCGGCAGAGTCGGGCGTAATGAAAAATATTTATGAGGCAGATGTAGGTGTAAAGATTTCAGGGAAGAAAAATATCTGGATAGATGCAGGCGTAATGCCATCTCATATTGGCTTTGAAAGTGCATACTCACCGGATTGCTGGAATCTGACCCGCAGTATGCTGGCAGATAACTCTCCCTATTTTGAAAGTGGTGCAAAGATCAGTTATACTACGGATAACAATGAATGGTATGTTTCTGCATTATTGCTGAATGGATGGCAGAGAATGCAAAGAGTTGACGGAAATTCTACAATATGCAGCGGCACGCAAGTCACATTTAAACCCTCTGAAAAAGTAATCTTAAATTTCAGCACTTTTTGGGGCAATGACAAAGCGGATAGTGTACACCAGACAAGGATATTTCAAGACTTTTATGGCATATTTCAGGTTACTAAGAAATTTGGTATGATTGCGGGTATTGATTATGGGCTGGAACAGAAATCCAAAGGAAGCAACGAATGGAATAACTGGTTTGGTATGGCCATCATTCTACGTTACAAGCCGTTGGATAAAACAGCTATTGCCCTGAGAGCGGAATATTATAAGGATGAAAATGGCGTAATAATTGCGACCTATGCTCCGGGTGGTTTTAAAACATCCGGGATATCTGCGAACTTTGATCTTAGTATTTCAGACAATGTAGTATGGCGCATAGAAGGCAAATTGTTTAACAACCAGGAGAAAATCTTTACAGACAAAAAGGGATATGCAACCAATGCGTGCCCGATTGGTACTACAACATTATCTATAGCATTTCAATGAAGGTAAAAATTTTGCTTTTCGGGGTTTAAGAGCGATGTATGGGTATAAATATTTTGTGGGTGATATTGATGTTTTCCGGCTCTGTTCTCCTTGCGCTGCCGGTGGCAACGTTTATGAAGAAGACGTACAATGGTGAGCCAAACTTTTTGGATTTCATTGAGCCGCTTGAGAACTTTATCTTTAAGTTTTGCCGCATAGATCCGGGAATTGCAATGGACTGGAAGAAATACTTATCAACGCTATTGCTGATACAGGTATTTTGGTTTGTGTTTGGCTTTGTTATCTTATTGATACAAGGCCATCTTTTTTTAAACCCGGCACATATTCCCGATATGGAATGGACGCTCGCGCTTAATTCTACTATCAGTTTCCTCACTAGTACCAATCTTCAACATTATTCGGGAGAAACCGGAGCAACCTACCTGTCGCAGATGGGTGTGTTCATGTTTCTGCAGTTTGTGAGCGCGGCTACCAGCCTATGTGCGGGCGTGGCTGTCGTAAGGGGCCTGGCCTCAAATTCAGTAGCTCCACCCGGGAACTTCTACAACGATTTCGTCCGGTCATGTACCCGCATTCTGTTGCCCCTGTGTGTTGTAGTGGCTGCGATATTTATTTTCAATGGCATGCCAATGACCTTCCGGGGGCCGGACCAGGTAATTTCTGTGCAGGGCGATACAACCCATGTAGCGTTGGGCCCGGTTGCAGCCATGATTCCTATCAAAGAACTTGGATCAAATGGCGGTGGGTTTTATGGCGCTAACAGCGCGCATCCGTTTGAAAATCCCAACTTCACTACGTTTATTGTTCATATTATCATCGTATTGCTGCTGCCGGTGGCCTTCGTTTTTTTTATCGGGAAATACCTGAACAGGAAGAAATTCAGTTATATGCTTTTTGTGGTGATGATGCTGGGGTTTATCCTGACCCTGATCCCGATTATCTCCTCTGAGATAGCAGGCAATACCCATCTGGCAGCTATGGGTATCAGCCAGCCGGCAGGAAACATGGAAGGAAAGGAAGTGCGATTTGGCAGTTTTTATTCTGGTTTTTATAGTGCAGTGAATATGATCATACCTGCAGGGACCGTAACCGGTATGCATGACAGCTACATGCCACTTTCTGCAACAGGCATGCTGGTGGGTATGCAGGTTGATGCATTTTTCGGAGGATTGGGAACCGGGTGGATCAATATGTTTATATACCTCATCATAGCGGTGTTTATAGCATCGCTGATGATAGGCAGAACACCGGAAATGCTCGGAAGAAAAATATCGTTACGGGAAATACAGGTTGCGGTCATTGTGTGCCTGGTATCGTCGTCCGTACCACTTATCATGGCGGCCGTGGCTTGCTTTGTGTACATGCATTATCCGGGAGGTAATGAAGTATTGGGATGGTTGAGCAACAAGGGGCCGCATGGCTTTACAACTATGTTCTATGAATATGTTTCTTCTATGGCGGGGAACGGATCGGAATTCTCGGGTCTGGGAAACAATACACCGTTCTGGAACCTGACCACCTGCATCCCGATGCTGCTTGGGAGGTTTATTCCCATTATCGGAGCGTTCATGATCATTGGTTCTTTCAGAACTAAGTTGTATGTTGAACCATCACTGGGATCGTTGAAAACAGATTCGTACACTTTTGGGTTATTCCTGTTTTTCGTCATTATGATCCTCAGTGTGTTGTCTATGTTTATAGTCTTTATTATGGGTCCGGAAATTGAACATTTGCAACTATTAAAAATTGCTTAAATTACGCTATGAACAGAACGTATAAATGAAAGGTCTCGACATAAAAAAGGTTTCGGCTGCGGGCGTTTTAATCGCAATGGGTATCGTTTTCGGCGACCTGGGTACATCGCCATTATATACTTATAAGGCAATAATAGGCGAACGGATCATTACAGAAGAACTGATTCTAGGTAGCGTATCAGCCATTTTCTGGACGCTAACATTTCAGACAACATTTAAGTATGTATTCATCACCATGCGCGCTGATAATAATGGTGAAGGTGGCATTTTTTCATTATTCGCATTAATAAGAAGACATGCAAAATGGCTCATCTGGCCCGCTATTATCGGAGGGAGTTTTATGATAGCCGACAGCCTTATAACTCCGCCTATTTCGGTAACCTCCGCTATTGAAGGGTTAAAAGGTGTGCAGCCGGATATTCCCATTTTGCCTATTACTGTTTCTATAATTATAGCATTGTTTTTATTACAGCGTACAGGCACCGGAAGCATAGGAAAGTTCTTCGGGCCCGCTATGGTAGTATGGTTTGGTATGATTGCAATTTTAGGAACCAGGTTCCTGCTGCTTGACCTTTCTGTACTAAAAGCTATAAATCCCTTTTATGCATTTAGAATGGTGACCCACTATCCGGGAGGTTTCTGGGTGTTGGGGGGAGTATTTCTCTGTGCAACAGGCGCCGAGGCGCTTTATGCCGACATGGGCCATGTGGGCAGGAAAAACATTCAGGCTGCCTGGGTCATGATAAAAGTAACCCTGTTACTGTGCTATTTCGGGGAAGCGGCCCTGCTGCAGGGTCATGTAGGGCAGACTTTAAAAGACATTGATCCTTTTTATGGTTTGGTGCCAAAATGGTTTCTTATACCCTGCGTAGCTATTTCAACACTTGCTACTATTATAGCCAGCCAGGCACTCATCAGCGGAACTTTTACCTTGTTCAATGAAGCAATAAGGCTGAATATCTGGCCTAAACTCCGAACTGCTTTTCCATCTGAGTTAAGAGGACAAGTTTACATTCCATCAGTAAACTGGATGATGATGGCCGGATGTATTGGAATGGTGTTATATTTCAGGGAATCCAGCAACATGGAAGCGGCTTTCGGCTTATCGGTTACATTAACAATGCTGATGACGACCGTACTATTGGCCAATTACTTGTATATCAAACGGTATCCTAAACTATTCACCTATGCTATTCTGGCTGTTTTTCTTTGGATTGAAATTACATTCCTTGTAGCCAACATGAAGAAATTTGAACATGGCGGATGGCTGACTATGCTTATAGGTCTGCTGTTGATAACTGTAATGTATGTTTGGCAAGCTGCCAGAAAGCTCAAAAATAAATATAAGAAATACCTTCAACTGGAGCAATTTATTCCCGCAATTCAGGAATTAAGTAATGACACATCTGTTCCAAAGTTTGCAACACATCTTGTCTACCTCACACTTGCCGATAAATCCGGCGCTGTTGAGCAGCGCATCGTTGAATCGATATTTTGCCAGCAACCCAAAAGGGCAGACATATACTGGCTGGTTCATGTTGATGTAGACGATGCTCCATATACAATGAGTTATTCAACCACTGTAATTGCTCCGCAGGACCTGATCTATGTCCGCTTCAGACTAGGCTTCCGTATTGCTCCAAGGATCAATTTGTTTTTTAAGAAAATAGTCGGTGATATGGTTGCCAATAATGAACTGGAGCTCAATAATCATTATTGTATGATCAGGGAGCATGGAGCATGTGGCGATTTCAGATTTGTGGTTATGAAAAGTTTCCTTTCATTTGAAAATCAACTCCCTTTCTGGAAAAACCTGATGATGAGGTTCTATTTTATCCTCGATAAAATCAGCTTGCCCGATCCGGAAGCTTTTGGCCTCGATTATAATAATGTGGTAGTGGAACGTGTGCCATTGGTAGTGGACAAGCCCGCCGATCTGCACCTAAAAAGAGAACAGGAATAATATGGAAGATGATAAAGAAAAAAGAGTACAGCAATTTTTAGATCTGAACAGGAAAGAAAACCGAGGCAGATTAAAAATTTATATTGGCATGAGTGCCGGTGTTGGTAAAACATACCGTATGCTGCAGGAAGCGCATAGCCTCCTGCGAAATGGTACCAACCTAAAGATAGGTTATGTAGAAACCCATGGCAGAAAAGAGACCGAAGCGCTTATTGAGGGCCTGCCCATCATCCCAAGGAGAGAGGTATTTTATAAGGGAAAAAAGCTGGATGAACTGGATGTTCAGGCCATTTTATTTTTGCACCCCGAGGTGGTTATCGTAGATGAACTGGCACATTCAAATATACCGGGCAGTAAGAATGAAAAGCGTTGGCAGGATGTAATTGATATTCTTGATGCCGGCATTGATGTAATTACCGCAGTAAATATACAGCATATTGAAAGTATCAATAAAGAGGTAAAAGTAATAACGGGTGTAGAGGTAAAAGAACGGGTTCCCGACAAAATTCTCCAACTTGCCGATGAGGTTGTGAATATTGATCTTACTGCAGATGAACTCATAACACGACTTAAGGAAGGGAAAATATATGATGACTCCAAAGTTCAGCAGGCTCTGCAGAATTTCTTTCAGGCAGATAAGATATTACAGCTTCGCGAGCTTGCGCTAAAAGAAGTAGCAGGACAGGTTGAGCGAAAGGTTGATTACCAGATAACCGCCAGGCAAACATCCTTCAGGCACGAGCGTTTTTTGGCATGTATTTCTTCCAACCATGAGATCGCTCAGCGCATAATCCGTAAAACCGCACGGCTGGCTTCCTATTACAACAGCCAATGGTTTGTTTTGTATGTGCAGACCCCTGACGAGCATAGCGATAAAATTCCGTTGGCGGCACAACGGCATTTAATTAATAACTTTAAGAACGCTACCGAACTGGGCGCAGAGGTAATTCGTAAAAAAAGTGATAACGTGGCACATTCTATTATTGAAACAACTGAAGAAAAAAACATTACAACCATATGTATCGGTAAGCCGCATTTGAATCTTTTCCAGATAATTTTGCGGACCGGGGTGTTTAACCAGTTGCTTAAAACGCTTTCCAAAAACAATGTTGACATTATAATATTATCCTGATGGCACTTACTGTAAGGAATAAAATTTGGTTAGGTACAATTTTCCTGTTTCTCCTCCTGTTACTAACAGGAGGAGCAGGCATTTATTATACTGCTACATTAAAAAGCGAATCTAAAGAGGTTCTGAAAGACAATTATGAAAGCCTCCTCTATTGTTATGAAATGCAACAACAGATCGATAGCCTTGACCAAAATACAAATCAGTCGGTTAGCCGGTTTGAAATTGCATTAAAAAAACAGGAGAAGAATATTACAGAACCCGGAGAGGACGTGGCTACCCGTTCTTTACGTTCATTATACATTAAACTAAAAATGGGCGACACAAGTAAAGAAAATATCAGTGAAATTCGAAAGGAAATCCAACGAGTGCTGTATTTAAATATGAATGCGATTCATATTAAAAATGCAAAGGCCGAATCTACCGCTGAAAGGGCATTGACCATTATTGTTTGCATTGCCACCATCGTATTTATGATCTCATTTACATTCTCAGTAAATTTCCCGTCTATAGTTGCCAATCCCATTCATAAATTATCTGAAGCTATTAAGGAGATTACTAACAAGAACTATCGGCACCGCATTCATATTGATAATAAAGATGAATTTGGCAGCCTGGCTGATGCTTTTAATAATATGGCCCAGAGGCTGCAGTATTTTGAGAACAGTAACCTCAATAAACTGATGTTTGAAAAAACCCGGGCTGAAGCAGTAATCAATAGCTTAAAAGATGCAAGTATTGGTATTGATAAAAATAACATTATTCTGTTTGCAAATTTTCAGGCGCTGCAACTGCTTGGGTTAAAATCGACCGAGATTGTTGGAAAGGCTGTTGAGGAGTTGTCAAAACAGAATGATCTGTTTAATTTTTTAATCAGCAATGAATCTGTAACGCCATTTAAAATCGTTGTCGAAAACAGGGAAAATTATTTTATAAGGGAAATAATAGAGGTATCGCAGGGTGAAGGAAACAGTAAGGTCATTGTTTTAAGGAATATTACATCATTCAAAGAACTGGATGTTGCTAAAACAAATTTCATAGCTACCATTTCGCATGAGCTGAAAACGCCACTCGCTGCATCCGACTTTAGTCTTAAACTTCTGGAAGACGAACGTATCGGTAAACTATCTGATGAACAAAAAGAACTGATTCGAAATCTGAAACAGGACAATCAACGGGTGCTGAAGATAATCAGCGAACTACTAAATATGACTCAGGTTGAGTCTGGACGAATTCAAATTCAGGCTCAAATGGTGAACCCTCAACTCATCCTTAATAAAGCCATTGAAACAGTGGCAACCAGTGCAAAAGAGAAAAATATTGAATTGATCAGAACTGTAAGCAACAACTTGCCCATCGTCCTTGCGGATGCGGAGAAAAGCACCTGGGTGCTCAATAATTTTCTTACCAATGCTATTAAGTACTCAGGTATTAATGGAAAAATCACCATCAGCTTAACCAAGGAAAAGGATAATATGATTTTCTCCGTTTCCGATTCAGGCCCCGGCATCAGCAAGGAATACTTACCACGCCTTTTCGAACGCTATTTCCAGGTACCCGGATCAAAGGAAAAGGGAACCGGACTGGGTTTGTCCATTTCAAAAGAATTTATTCTGGCCCAAAAAGGAAAAATCTGGGTCGATAGCGAAATTGGCAAAGGATCTGTTTTTAGTTTCTCATTGCCCTGTTAAAGCGCCTTCTTTAATACCTGCACAATAATTAGTCTCCCTGCTCCCGCGTAGTTTATACTTTCTCTGCCTTTCAAATATTTATTTACATTTGGCTGAATAAATTTTAATGGCAAAAAGTACTGATAAAATAGTCTATCTCGATGGCATCCGGGGCGTTGCTGCACTATGTGTGTTTTTTTATCACTTTTTACTCACATTTTATAGCTCATTTGCCAGTTTCGACCCTAAGGCTGTTCACCTTGCCAATAACCTTGAAATACTATATGGCAAGAGTATTTTCAGTGTTTTTACAAGCGGCCGTTTTTGCGTCAATATATTTTTTGTACTCAGCGGTTACGTTCTGAGCAGAAAATACTTCATTGAAAACAATCTGAATATTGTATTGTCTTCAGCTAACAGAAGGTTTTTGCGCTTGTATTTTCCGGTTGCATTTACCATCTTACTCTCCTGGATACTAATGCTGGCTGGTTTTTATTACAATGTTCCCGCCAGTATAATCACCCGTTCCGATTGGTGGTTAGGTAGTTTCTGGCACTTCCCCGACGTCTTTTCAAAGCTATGGCATAGCCTGCTATTTGACACCATGTTTCTGGGTGATAGCTCCTTCGATAATAGTATGTGGACCATGACCATTGAATTATTTGGCTCTTTCCTCATTTTCGGATTTCTTGCCCTGACCCACCAGATTAAGAACCGCTTTTTAATGCTGATTTTTGTGTTTCTCTATTTTATGCTCACCGATAGAGAACAATATGCAACATTTATTTTTGGCATAAGCTTGAATTATGTCGAAAAATTCACCAAAAACAGCAACAGGTATTTTAACACTATTCTTAGCACAGCACTCCTCGTTGCTGCACTGCTGCTTGGTTCTTTCCCTGCCAGGTTTGAACTGGAAGGAACTATATTCGCGAAAATGCCACATCCGGTGCTGATGCATTGGGAATGGATTCCTGTTGCAGGCGCCTTTTTCCTGGTTATGGCATTTGTTATTTCACCCCGTCTGCAACGCTTCATCAGCCTTCGCATTTTCAGGTTCCTGGGCTATATCTCGTTTTCATTTTATCTGCTGCACCCCATTATCCTGGGCTCTTTAAGCTGCTTTTTATTCCTGAAGCTGCACGACCAATTTGGATATAATCACACTACTGCTATTGTATTTGTTCTTACGCTGGCTTTTTCACTTTGTGTTTCCTGGCTTATGGCCCGGTACATTGATGCTCCGGGAATGAGGCTTTCAAAATACGTGTATGAACGATGGGGTAAACAGGTTCACAAATAACAACTTAGTATAAAATATATAATAAACAGATAACTCGGGTTTTCCCAATGAAATGTTTCTGTTTTACTAACAATGAAAAGTCGGATTATTTTTAATTTTATTATCGCTACATTTGTATAGGAAACTATTTTTTATGATTTTTTTGGATTTTGAAAAACCACTTGAAGACCTTTTTTCGCAGATACACAAGCTAAAAGAGCTTTCTGCTAAAAATAAAGTAGATGCGGCCGGCAGTATTCGTGAATTAGAAGCTGCAATCGAGAAAACCCGGACACAGATTTACGACAACCTTACTCCATGGCAAAGAGTACAATTGAGCCGTCATCCCGACAGACCATATACACTTTTTTATATAGAGAAGATATTCACGAATTTCACAGAGTTATTTGGCGATCGCCAGGTTAAAGATGATAAAGCCATGGTTGGCGGTATGGCTGAACTTGACGGACAGCCCGTAATGGTGCTTGGCCAGCAAAAAGGCACTAACACCAAATTACGCCAGATGCGCAATTTCGGCATGGCTAATCCTGAAGGATATCGTAAGGCGCTCCGGCTTATGAAAATTGCCGAAAAATTCAACAGACCTGTTATTACCTTCATTGATACTCCGGGAGCTTTCCCTGGTCTGGAAGCCGAAGAACGTGGCCAGGCTGAAGCCATTGCCCGCAACCTCTTTGAAATGGTTAACATGAAAGTACCCGTTATCTGCGTAATTATTGGCGAAGGTGCTTCAGGAGGCGCTTTGGGCATTGGTATTGGCGACAGGGTGGCCATGATGGAGAATACCTGGTATTCTGTTATTTCTCCCGAATCATGCTCTTCCATTTTATGGCGCAGTTGGAATTTCAAGGAAAAAGCAGCCGAACAACTCCGTTTAACGTCTCAGGACATGAGTGCTTTCGGACTGGTAGATGATGTAATTCCTGAGCCCGTTGGTGGTGCACATTCTGACCCCGAAAAAATGGCAGAAACTTTAAAAAATTACTTATTGAAAACATTAACTGTTTTAAATACTATCGATCCCGAAACCCGTATCAGTCAGCGCATAGACAAGCTGTCTGAAATGGGCTTTTATGATGAGGTGGAATTTAATGCGGTAGTATAGTATTGTAGAAAAATATTGCTGGTTCAATTTTATATGTAACCCTCATAGTTCTTTTGTTACCCTCACCATGGATGGACTAATTGGAAACTAAACTATATAAAATGGCAACAAATCAACAACTTAAGGGAACAGGCGTGGCAATGATTACGCCTTTTCAGCAAAATGGGATGGTAGACTATCCCGCATTGGAGAAATTAGTCGACAATTTAATCAGAGGAGGCGTTGATTTCCTTGTCGCATTGGGCACTACAGCCGAGACTTCAACGCTTAGTGCCGCAGAAAGACAAGAAGTACTTTCTGCCATTATTAGTTACACGGCCAACAAAGTACCACTGGTATGCGGCGTGGGGGGGAATAACACCGAAGAGGTGGTTCAGCAGTTAAAAACTATGGACCTCCGTGGTGTCGACTACATACTGAGTGTAGTGCCCTATTACACCAAACCTTCTCAGGAAGGAATTTACCAGCACTTCGCAGCTTTGGCTGGTGCAACCAACAAGCAGATCTACATGTACAATGTTCCTGGCCGCACGGGCAGCAACATTTTACCCGAGACAATTGTTCGTTTGGCTAAAGACTTCAAGAACATTGTTGGTATCAAGGAAGCAAGTGGCAACATGGTTCAGTGCATGGAATTGATGCGCACAAAACCCGACAACTTCAATGTACTTTCGGGCGATGACAACCTGGTTCTGGCGCAAATGGCTATTGGTATGGAAGGTGTCATTTCGGTAGCAGCAAATTGCTATACAAAAGAAGTGACAGATATTGTCAACCTTGCTATTGTTGGCAAATTCGAAAAAGCCCGCAAAGTACTCTACAAAATGCTGCCTGGTTTCGACCTGCTTTTTGCAGATGGCAATCCTGCCGGCGCAAAGTTCGTTTTGCACCAGCAGGGCCTTTGTGAAAATGTATTACGTCTGCCTCTGGTTCCGGTAACAGAAGCTACTGCAGCACGCATTACTGCGTTTCTCAACGGTTAATTTAAACACTAAGATTATAAGTAACTAAGCCACCATTTCCGGTGGCTTTTTTTTATTCCCGCAAACCACCTGCATGGAAAGTATAATAGAACAACTGCCGACAACCAGACAGCATACACCACCCAAAGTGCATATCCCGGAAGATCAAATGGCGAAACCAGCGCGCCACCACTGAACAGATAACTTGCCAGCACACCCAAACCATGAATCAGGTATATATGCAGCAGGTAGTAAAATAATGGGACCTGACCATATACCTTCATTACACTTCCTGCCTTCCCCTTCAGCTTTTCAAAAACGGGCAGCAGCGCTATGGCCGGACCAATGGTCATGAGCAGATACAGTAAAGATGGCGGATACTTCGTACAGTTGATAAACGACAAGACTGTGCGCCACCAGGCTGTTTGTGTTGTCCAGTGCAATGGGTCTCCATAACTATTTAAAAGCCTGAGCAGAATAAACAAGCCGATGCAACTGAACCCGATTATATACTGCCACCTGAATCTCACCTGTTCAGGCATCCTGAACAAGGCGCCAAAACAATACCCTGCCGCCATGACACCTATCCATGGCACCACCGGATAAATAACAAAAATGGTATTGCCATGCCCATAATGAACCGGACCTTGAATATGTATAAACTGCCACAAAACACCTGCCGCCCCCGATGGATGCAGGCTGTCCAGCAAATTATGTCCGGATATCATCACTAATGCAATGCACAGTATAACAGCCCTCGGCAAAAAAATAAGCCCCGATAATACCACCATACTCACCCCTATCGCCCATATCACCTGCATGATGATCAGGCTGTAATCAACATTAAATGTCCAGCCAAACCGCACAAATGTGAATTCAAGAAAGATAAGCCAGATGCCCCTGGTCAGTAATCTATACGCCTCCTGATTTAAGGTTCTTCCCTTACCTAAAGACAGAAATGCGCTTACCCCCGACAGAAATATAAAAACAGGCGCGCAAAAATGGGTCACCCACCTGGTAAAAAACATAATCGTACCAGCATGCTCCAGGTCTGTGGGCTGGAACTTAAAATCACTGAAAAAATCGCGCACATGGTCGAGGGCCATTACAACCATGACAAGACCACGCAATATGTCTATTGAGTTTATTCTGGAATTATTTATCTGCATGGCCTTCCAAATTTATAGATAGTTCAGCGTATTTCTTCAAAGTGCGAATTTAAAAAGATAAACTTTGTTTCATTGGGAATAAAATGAAGGAACTTACTATATTTGTTTCAAACTAATAAATTCATGTCCGTACTAACCATTTTCCTCATCAAGTTCTTTATCTTTTTTGCAGCGCCCAAAAACGAACCTATCCCTGCCAGTATCTACGACTTTAAGGTGGAAGGACTTACAGGCGGCACTATCGATTTCTCTAAATTCAAGGGAAAGAAAATACTGATTGTAAATACCGCATCGCAATGTGGTAATACACCCCAATATGCCGATCTCGAGAACGTTTATAAAATGTATAAGGGCAAACTGGTCATTGTTGGATTCCCTGCCAATGATTTCGGGGCCCAGGAGCCGGGCACCAACCAGGAGATCGCTCAATTCTGTACAAAAAACTACAGTGTTACCTTTCCTATGGCAGCCAAGATATCTGTAAAGGGCGATAATATGGCCCCTATCTACAAATGGCTGACCAGCAAAAAATACAATAAATTTAAAGACAGTAAAGTGAGCTGGAATTTTCAGAAATACCTGATCGACGAAACCGGCAACCTCATAAAGGTTATTGAACCAGGCACCAAGCCGAATACGCTGGAAGTAATTTCAGCTATAGGAAAACCATAAGGTCGCCTGGCTATATTTATCCCGCTATGTTGTTTGCATAGCGGGATTTTTATTTCATTTATAATGGTTGAATGGGTTATTATGGAATAAAATATTTTGTTAAAGCCCCTGGCAAGGGCAAGCTTTCGGGCCGGCCGGGGTTACATTTGCGCCATGAAGATGAATAAGACCTCCATTTTTTTGATTGTATTTTTCATGGCGCTGGCCACAGCTTTCATCGGATATGTCTTTCCAAAAATAAAAGACAATGAAAAAAACAAACCCGTGTTGCCCATTATTGGCAACGACCAGAACCACCATATTTCCCCTTTCTCCTTCACCAATCAGGATGGAAAAACAATTACAGACAATGATGTTAAGGGTAAAATCTGTGTGGTAGAGTACTTCTATGCCACCTGCAAAGGAATCTGCCCAAAAATGAATGAGAACCTGGCTAAAGTTTATGCTGCTTTCAGGGGCAATAAGCGGGTCATGATATTATCGCATACCGTAGACCCCACCAAGGATTCGGTAAAAGCGCTTAAAAATTACAGCCTTCGCTTCGATGCCGACCCCGACCAGTGGGTGTTCCTTACCGGCGACAAAAAACAACTCTACGACATGGCCCGTTACAGCTACCTCATCAATGCTGCCGATACGGCAAACGGCGTAACCATAACCGATGATTTCATACACGACAAGCACTACACACTGGTTGATGGCTATGGCCGTGTTCGCGGTTTTTATGATGGGCTGGAGAAGGCTGATATTGATAAACTCATAGGCGATATAAAATTACTGCTGAACGAAAAACCGCAATAATTTCAACTCTGCTTTTTATTCGTTTTAACTTTTGGGTACAGCTTCCTGCTACCACCGTTATTACCAGCAGAAATAGTAAAATACGCATCGCTTTCCCATAGTTTTTCGTACCGAACAGGATATTTTACAGCAGGCGGCCAATTTTTTTTACAGCAAATATCATTTCAGCAATTTTTCTGTTGTTAAAACGAGCCCTTACTTATCAAAAATAACCTGAATTTGGACTTAGAAATGCTACAAGATATTTATTTTTCATTCATTTTATGACTAAAAATCAATAAAACAGGCAATAAAATCATCTTCATAAATTTTTTTTGCATTTTTAGTTTTTACTTTTGATTTATTCCCCTATCTTTGCGCTCCGATTTAAAAAATTACATTAAAGTAAGCAATGCCTACCATACAACAATTAGTACGTAAAGGCCGTGAGCAAATGCGGACAAAATCAAAGTCCCGCGCTCTTGACTCCTGCCCACAACGCCGCGGTGTTTGTACCCGCGTTTATACAACAACGCCTAAGAAGCCAAACTCGGCCCTGCGTAAAGTGGCTAAAGTGCGCCTGACCAATAAAGTTGAGGTGATCGCATACATACCAGGAGAAGGCCACAACCTTCAGGAGCACTCAATTGTGCTTATCCGTGGTGGTCGTGTTAAGGACCTTCCAGGTGTACGTTATCACATCGTTCGTGGTGCGCTCGATACTGCCGGTGTAAAAGACCGTAAGAAGAGCCGTAGTAAGTATGGTACCAAGAAAGAAAAAGTAAAAGCAGGTGCAGCTAAGGGTGCGCCAGCCAAGAAAAAATAATTTTTCATAACTCTTTAATATAAGCCAATCAAATTCGATGAGAAAGGCACAGGCAAAAAAACTTCCGTTAGCACCGGATCCGAAATTTAACGATAAAAACGTAACCCGTTTTGTAAACTGCCTTATGATAGGTGGTAACAAAACTGTGGTTCTGGGCGCATTCTACGATGCCCTCGATAAGGTAACCAAAATGAACAATGAGGAAGGTTATGAAGTGTGGAAACGCGCTTTGAATAACGTAACCCCTGCTGTTGAAGTTCGTAGCCGCCGTATTGGTGGAGCTACCTTCCAGATTCCTTCTGAGGTTCGCCCTGATCGCAAAATCTCTTTAAGCATGAAGTGGCTTATCCGTTTCTCGCGTGAGCGTAACGGTAAAACCATCGCCGACAAGCTGGCCAACGAAATCGTTGCAGCAGCTAAAGGTGAAGGCGGAGCTTTCAAGAAAAAAGAAGATACGCACCGTATGGCTGAAGCCAACAAGGCATTCTCGCATTTCAAAGTATAACCACACACTATCATTTCAATATATATCAAAGATCCTGCCCTCTGGGTGGGATTTTTTTTTTAATGATGCTACCAACCCTGATTCATTCCCGGTTGGATTTTGAAGTCCAAAATGTCTTTTGTGGCAGGGGTATCTCACCCGATTATTCCATAATACCCATTGGGGTAATTACTTTTAGCTCTCGCACTACAATATTCACGCCACGCAGGGATTTCAAATTGCCTGATGATCAAGGTTTAGGTATCCTGTTCAATTGCCGGATCACATATAGCACAATTATACTGATAATAGCCGCAAAAAAGCACCATACAGAGAGAAGGTAATCCTTGTATAATATGTATGCAACTATATAAGACAACAAAATGGTTATACCCATAAACCTAAGTCCTTTTACACTGGATATAACGAGTGGAACCACAGTTACTGAAAAATAAAAAATACCGAGGTGCTTAAGATATTGCGGGTACTGAATATTATAAACTATATGGTAACAGGATACACTTGACTGCACGGGCAAAACCAGCAAGGTAATACCCAGAACACACGACAAAATTGCCCCTGATAAAAGAAAAAACGAAAGTATTTTTTTCTTACGATTATTCGTTTCCAGCAGCCATACTGCAAGTGGTACAAGTAAGGGCCAAACCACCTCGGCAAATATCAGGAATGCATAAGTGGAGATCTTATCCCAAGGCGTAAGACCAGGATGTGACAAAGTCAGCCACACAATACCCTCTGCAAATTGCTGAATGCCAAATACAATTGGTATACAGCTTAAAACCCTTTGAGGAAGACCAACGGATTTATTAATACAAACCGCACCGATAGTTAATATAATAGCGCTTGCTCCGAAACTTGCTTCAGTTGAAAAACACATATACCCTCTCTCGTTTATATCTTTAAATAAATATAAAGATAGATTTTAAAACACCCTAACTGATTTCAGATAAACCCACGAAGTGTCTTTCTCTGATAAAGATGTAAGGTATAGTATATTATGCAATTTCAATGCCTTATTCAAACCCCATTTTATCTTTTCTGAAAAACTCAATGCTGGCCTTAACTTCCCTTATTATCTGACGAAGTATCCATCCTCCTGTATGGCTAAAGAGACTGCCATTCAAGGGATAGAGCGGCCTGTTATACTCCCATGTTCCTACCTTCAGGGATATGCTTTTTACCCTCCCCCTCCTCCCGATTATAATAATTCGCAATTACTTACTATTTTACTCCAAATGATTTGAGATTATGGAGCAAAAAGCTGCTAGCACACAACCAACAACTACCAATTCAGGGGCCCTTTCCACACTCGTTATTGTATTTTTCTTCTGGGGTTTTATAGCCGCCGGCAATGGGGTATTCATCCCTTTTTGCAAGCATTATTTCCATCTCGATCAGTTTCAGTCTCAGCTTATTGATTTTGCATTTTACCTGGCTTACTACCTCGGCGCACTGGCCCTGTACTTTATCGCTACCGTATTCGGCCGCGATGTGATAGCCCGCTGGGGTTATCGCAACAGCATAGTCTATGGCCTGTTGTTCTCGGCCCTGGGCGCGGTAATTATGATCCTGGCAGTGAATGCCAATACTTTTCCCGGCATGCTCATCGGCCTTTTTGCCGTGGCGCTGGGTTTCTCATTACAACAAACAGCCGCCAATCCTTTTGCAGCCCTGCTTGGCCCGGCCGAGACAGGCGCCAACCGCATCAACCTCGGTGGTGGTATCAATTCATTCGGCACATTCATTGGGCCCATCATTGTAGCCCTGGCGCTGTTTGGCACAACAAAGGCCAACGATGCGCAGATAGAATCACTTGGACTGGGCAAGGTAACCGTGCTGTATGCCTGTGTGGGCGCATTGTTTGTACTGGCCGCTGCCGTATTTTTCTTTTCCCGCAAATTGCCTTCCGGCAAGTATGAAACAGATGCCGAACGTTCGCCAAAAGCGCTTACTGCCCTCATCATCCTTACTGTTTTGCTCATTGCCATTTTCATACCCATTTTCTACAGCTACAGGGTAGAAACCACCGATCCTGTAATGAAGCAGGGAATAGAAATGGACCGTATTAAATGGTTGTTTGCCGGTCTCGTCATACTGGTTGGAACCTTGCTTGTATCATTGTCTATGGCCAAAAAGAAAAGCGAGGGCTGGGGCGCCATGAAGTATCCTCAGCTTGTGCTGGGTATGCTGGCTATCTTCACCTATGTAGGGGTGGAGGTATCTATACAGAGCAATCTGAGCGCATTGCTTGGTGAGCATGATTTCGGCGGTTATTCCTCATCGCAGGTAGCCCCGTTTATCTCCATGTACTGGGGTAGCCTTATGGTGGGTCGCTGGACAGGTTCCATCAAAAACTTCAATCCTTCTGCATCCCTTAAGTCCATACTCATATTTATTGTTCCGGTTGTAGCCTATGGTGTGGTAATGACGGTGAATGTTATCGCCAAGAATGATGTTACGCCATTGTATTCTTATATCATTTGCGTTATGGTGCTTGCTGCCGCGTTTTATGCCGGCCAGGACAAACCCGCTAAAACCCTGCTTATTTTTGCTTTGTTCGGCATGCTGTGCATGATTATTGGCATATTCACCACCGGCACTGTAGCTACCTACGCATTCCTCAGCGGCGGACTGTTTTGCTCTATTATGTGGCCGGCCATATTCGTATTATCCATAGCCGGTCTGGGCAAATTCACCTCACAGGGCTCAGCATTCCTCATAATGATGATACTGGGAGGAGCCATTATTCCGCCCATACAGGGCAAACTCGCCGACCTGAAGAGCATAGGCATCCACAATTCCTACTGGATCACAGTTGCCTGTTTTGCCTACCTGGCCTTTTTTGCCATGAGTGTAAAAGGAATCCTTCGCAGGCAAGGCATAGACTACGACAGCAATATCGATGCTGCCCATTAGGCGATCGTGGTTGACTATTAACTGTTGGGAATATACATTTAGCGCATTTAAGGCCCTGATAACAATGCTCATTTTCCATTGGTTGGCAAGCCTGAATTACCTGAAGAAAATTTTCTATAAAAAAATTTGAAATTTCGAATAAAACATCTAAATTTGAAATACATTAAAAAGACATAACTCTCCTCATGTACTCTTAAAAAAACACCTATATGACCAAATCCCTGTCACTCCTCATTCTGTCATTACTGGCAATGAATACTTCATTTGCTCAGTTTTCTACCAACTACAACATGTTCTGGGCATTTGGCTCCGGCGGTGCTGTGAACTTTGTAAGCGGGTCTCCTGTAGCCACTACATCGGGTATTGCCATTCTCGAGGGTTCTGCATCTCTTTGCGATGCATCCGGCAACCTGCTCTTTTATACCGATGGTAAAAAGGTATGGGACAGAACCAATACCGTAATGCCCTCCGGCGCATCCATCGTAACCTATTCCACATTCGATGCGGCCCAGGGCGCTCAGATTGTGCCGGTGATAGGTACACCTAATCAGTACTACATCTTTTCCGGTGATGTTTACCTTACAGGGCGGCTTGCACACTCCATAGTGGATATGTCGCTTCATGGCGGACTCGGTGATGTGGTAACCGCATCATCAGGCATAGTTATGGGCGCCGATTTTGCCGAGAAAATGATTGCCGTACAAGGCAACTCCTGCAACGTATGGCTGATAACGCACCGCAGAGATTCAGCAACTTTCTGGGTATACAATATTACATCGGCCGGTATTAGTGCACCTGTAATTTCAAATGTAGGCACATTGTCTGCATACAATGCCGGTGTTATGAAAGTTAGCCCCGACAGGCACAAGATCGTATCCCAGGTATGCGAAGGATCCTCAACACATGGCACCGAGCTTTTTGATTTCGATGCCACTACCGGTATTGTCAGCAATTGCCAGGTGCTCGATAATATTGGCAATAACTACGGGGCCGAGTTTTCGCCAAACAGCACTAAACTGTATACTTCAACTTTATATGGCACCGAGGTATACCAATATAATGTTTCACTACCTACTACCGCAGCCATTGTGGCTTCAAAAACACTGGTAGGCACTACCGCTAACGCAGGCGACCTTAAACTGGCTCCCGACAATAAGATCTATATTGTAAAATACTTCGTTGGCAATCTGGATTGCATTACCTCACCTGATCTGGCTGGTACTTCTTGTAATTATGTTGTCAATAGTTTTACGCTTGCCCCAGGCACTTATGGCGAATTAGGACTGCCCAATATAGAACTCAATGTTTCAGCTACCGATACCAATTATACCCATCATGACACATCAACATGCATTCTTCCCCTGAGCAGTATTACCATTACAGCGCATGATACAGGAACCGGGTCCAGCTACCTCTGGAACGACGGAGTGACTATTACCGAAACCAAAACCGTTACTACCCCCGGAATCTATTGGGTGAAAATATACAATGGTTGCAGCCTGCTGGAAGATACCATTAAGGTTTCGTCTCATATCGATACAGTTATTATTCACCAGGACACCTCTTTATGTGTACCCGGCGATAATTACATCATGTTGCTGCATCCGCCTTCAGGCACCCATTATGTATGGTATAATGCCGATACCACAGTATCCGATACGGTCAGGGAATCAGGTACCTACTGGGTACATTACCAGAATGCCTGCACCCTTACCTTAGATACCATGCGTGTAAACTATATGCTGATACCCGGCCCTATTTCGGCGCCTGATACCGTTTGCCCGGGCCGCACTGTAATATGCAACGATGGCTCCGGCGGCGGGCACTGGTACAGCAGCGAACCGGCTATTTCAAAAATCGATTCCAATACCGGCAGCCTGAAGGGCATGTCCTTAGGCACATCCACCATTACTTACATGGAGCCTACCGGCTGCTATATCACCAAACGAATTACCATCAACGATCAGCCCTGCCGGACCGGTATAGACCAACTTGCATCATCCGTGAATGATATTCCGGATGTTTATCCGAATCCTGCAGGCAACGAAATCAGTATCCGGTTTAATGCGCCTGCTATACGTTCATTTAGTATCACCGGCAGCATCGGCCAGGTGATCCTGAAAGGCCAGTTGCAGGCACAACTCACTACCGTTGACGTTTCTATGCTGCCGCCGGGCATCTACTACATGACCATAGGTACAGACCAGGGAAATGTAGTTAAGAAATTAGTAAAGGAGTGATAAAATGCTTAAGGAGCATTCACTGATCTCAGAAGAAGTTTAAGTGCATAAATCCAACATTTAGTATCTGTTTACTAAATGTTGGATTCGCTATTAGGAAGGCAAATACAATATTGTATAATTAAGAAATTACAAATCGCCCTTACTGCTTCACAAACTTGTATACTTTACTGCCAGATGCATTCTGCACATGCAGCAGGTACATGCCTGCAGGCAGATTGCTGACATCAAGGTGTTCCAGCCCTTTATCAAGGCTGCCTGTAAGTTTCATGTCTGCACCGTTTACGGCGATCACATTATAATCAAGCTTATCGGTACCGGTATATTTTATCATTACCTCATTGCTGCAAATGGTAGGATAAACCACAACCTGTTCTGCATCGGGCACATTGCTGATACCGGTGCCTGCCTTGCGCGAAAAACGGTAAACCGTTCCACTCGGCGGGAAAGCACTTAGGCCGGCAAAAATGGTTGCCGGATTGCCATTGAGCAATGCTACAGTCTGCAATGTGGGATTAGCCGGATTGCCATTGAGCACATAAATTTTGCCATTACCATTAGTATCTATATCCTGTCCGTAGCCTGCAAAATTAATAGGGCTAAAATAAGTTGGGTCGGAAATTAAAGACGGGCCGTACCTCATTTCCACAGCATCGGAATCTTCATACAACCATACCTGCAGATTTACTGAATCGGTCATAACCCCATAATTCTGCAATTGCTGGTCGAAACCGGCATTGAAAAACTCGCTTTTAAAAATGCGATTACCTACCGGACCTGTAACCTTGTACCTTATGGGTGAATGCGAAACACTATCAATGGAATACCCCCTGTCGTCGAGACTGGCTGAGGTCATGATAAACCCGGAAACAGTTGTATTGGCTGTATCCGTAAGAAAAGAAGCACCACCTTCAGAAAAATAATAGGAACAATTTATGGTATCTATACGAAAAGGAAAGCCAATGGGCATGGCCATAAGGTCGTTAGAGTTCCAGGCATAACCCGAATCTACCAATGTAGCCGAATCGAGCGGTACATAAGCCTGGTTGAAAGCCCTGAAATTATATGGCATCTGCGCCGAGGCGCCAGAGGATAAGGAAAGCACTGCTAATGCTGAAAGTAGGATCTGCCGCATAGGTTTGATTTTAAAATAAAGGTATTGCTGTATTTTGAGGAAAAGGATAGATAAATAGCTTTTATATTAATTTTAACTATAAGCATTTTAGGGGTAGGTAGGATTTTCGGTTTGCCAATCCTTGCCTGATATTTTAGCGCAATGACAAAAATAATTCAAAAGGTATTTCCAATAGTTCTTCCGATTTCTTCATCTACTATAATTTTAGCCCTAAATAACAAAACACATTTATAAAACACTATGCGAATGATATTCCTATGGGGTTAAGGTAATAATAAATGATTGCATGGTCCGAAAGCCATATAATCCGTTCCCAATAATGTTTTGCTGTTCTGAAAAAATAAACCAACTTTGTAAATATGAAGTCTGCAAATACTATAATAGCACATCCTTCCAGCCTCGACAAGTTTGTGGCGCTAAAAGCATTCATGGAAGCGCTTAAAATAAAATTTGAAGTTGCTCCTTCGGGTAAATCTCCATATGACGCTGAATTTGTTGATGTAATATTGCAGGGAGATAAAGATCTTATGGCAGGTAAAGGAAAAAAAATTACCATGGACGAATTGGCTCAGCTATGCAAATAATTTTACTTCCTAAAGCTGAAGAACATCTACACTATTGGCAACAAACTAATAACAGAACTATCATATATTTAATTAACATGAAATAGGCTCAACTCTAAGTAACCGTCCCCAGACACATTACAACAAATAAAATTGCCAAATTAATTAATCAAGCATGGAATTTACCCATTAGCTAAATTTCCGGTTCCCATTAAAGGGACAGGGGTTTTCGCTCACAGGCTCCCCCCTAATCATGATAACTTTATTTAATTCCTATTTCCAACATTATTCAGTTTAAATACTCCTTCTTTTTTTCTACTTTTACACTTTGTAACCTTATTGGGTTCGATAGTGAACTCAATAAGGAAAACTTTGGATTGTATGTATCCGGGCGCAATTAGTTTATTACATTTGAATATTGAATTAGCATTATGGCTCACCAATTACTGAAAGGAAAGAAAGGAATCATTTTCGGCGCGCTTGATGAGCGCTCCATTGCCTGGAAAACAGCGCTTGCCTGTGTGGCCGAGGGCGCTGAAATAGTGCTCACCAATGCACCTATTGCCATGAGGATGGGTAAGATTAACGAGCTGGCTAAAATGTGTAATTGCCAGGTGATTCCGGCCGATGCGACCAGCATCACCGATATCGAAACCCTGATGCAAAAAAGTATGGAAATCTTTGGCGGCAAGATGGATTTTATCCTGCACAGTATTGGCATGAGTCCGAATGTGCGCAAGAATATTGTCTATACCAATACCAATTACGAGAACTTCCTGAAGACGCTTGATATTTCTGCATTGTCATTTCACCGCGTATTGCAGACAGCCATGAAGCTGGATGCACTCAATGAGTGGGGCAGCGTGCTGGCACTGAGCTATATAGCCGCACAGCGCACTATACCTGGGTACAATGATATGGCTGATGCAAAGGCCATGATGGAAAGCATAGCAAGGAGTTTCGGATTCCAGTATGGTTTTTCCAAAAAAGTAAGAGTGAATACCATCAGCCAGAGCCCTACCACTACTACTGCAGGCAGCGGCGTATCGGGTTTCGATGTGTTTTTGCACTTTGCCGAGAAGACATCTCCATTGGGCAATGCAAGCGCCGAAGACTGCGCCAACTATTGCGTAATGATGTTCAGCGACTATACCCGCATGGTTACGATGCAGAACCTTTTCCACGATGGCGGATTCTCGACCACCGGTGTGAGCCACCTGATAGTGGAAGAGATCCTGGCTGGTAAAAAGCAGGATAGCTAATACCTGTTCAACCGGCAGTATGTTGTTGCGTCAATAAGGCAGGATCATAAACTAATCCGGGTCCCGGATTTCAAAATTCAAAAAACGGGCAATAATATTGATGAAGCAGCGTTTTTATTCTATGCAATGGTTAAAATATTCAGCACTATCACTGCTGCTTTCCGTTAGTGGGGTTGCCCACAGCCAGGTCACAGGGGGGCAGTATGCTTTCGAAATTATGAGAATGTCCAATTCTCCGCTGGTATCGGCGCTTGGCGGCTTCAGTGTTGCCAATCCGCAGGACGACATATCGCTGGCTTTGCAAAATCCCGCACTTATGCGCCCGGGACTGCACAACCAACTGGAACTGAACTACAATAACTTTTATGCCGGCATAAGCATCTCTAACCTTGCTTATGGCTACGATGTGCCCAAACTGAATACCTCTTTTTGCTTTGGTTTGCAGTACATCAACTATGGCACCTTCGACAATACCGATCCTCTGGGCAATCAGAATGGCAGCTTCAGGGCTGATGACTATACTGTCTCGCTGGGAGCATCGCGCAAATACCTGGATCACTGGCGCTATGGCGCCGCATTGAAATGGGCGCATGGCGATCATTACAATGCATCAGGCTCGGCCGCGGGTATGGATGTGGGGATCAATTACTATGATACCGCAAGCCTCTGGGACATAGGCGCTACCGCAAAAAACATGGGTGTAATGGTAAAGAAGTTTGATGCTTCCATGCCGTCTGAACCTATACCCTTTGACCTCCAGCTGGGAGTTTCGAAACGCTTCAAGCACATGCCACTCCGGCTTTTCACCACTATTCATCACCTTTATGAATGGGATGTGCGCTATAATGATCCTGCCAACCTGATAGGGACCAATGCACTGGGACAAACAGACACAACCAAAGACAATGGATCTCACTTCGGCGATAAACTGTTCCGCCATTTTATTTTGGGCGGCGAGATAACACTGGCTAAGAAACTCACCCTTACTGTATCTTACAACGATCTGCGACGCAAAGAGATAGCACTGACCACTCAACCCGGCATGGCTGGTTTTGCTTTCGGTATCGGGTTGCACCTCAACAAATTTCAGATCCATTTTGGCCGCTCTTATTACCATATTTCCGGACCATACAACGAACTGGGCCTTACCTTGGCTTTGAACAAATTATTCGGCCTGGGCCAGTGGGGAGAAAAGTCGAAATGGAACGCTGAAAACCCGGATTGGGAGTGATTTTAGTTGACTGGTTTCCTCCTTCGCTAAAGCTTCGGCGGACGAGGGATAAGTTGATTGGGTGGTTGATTGATTAGTTTTGGGTGATTAGTAATTAAAAAATCTCGGCGCTGGAAAGGGATATTACCAAATGGATGTAATCAATAAGTACAAAACAATAGCCACTGCCGCAACAGGCGATTTCAGAGACAGAGGGAGTAAGTTTCTGGCCTATGCCTACCCTGTTGCTACTCCGGCAGATGTAAAAGAAAAACTACAGATCTTAAAGAAAGAACATCCTAAAGCCGTGCACCACTGCTATGCTTACCGCATTGGCATCGATGGCACACAGTACCGTGCCAATGACGATGGCGAACCCTCGGGCAGTGCCGGCAAACCCATCCTGGGCCAGATAGACAGCATGGGGCTTACCAATATACTTGTGGTGGTAGTGCGTTATTTTGGCGGCACACTGCTTGGCGTACCCGGTCTCATAAATGCCTACAAAACAGCTACAGTTCACGCGCTTGACGGCGTGCCCACCACTGAAAAATGGATTGAAGATTTGGTAGAAATCAACTTCGATTATCCGGCCATGGGTGAAGTGCTGTATCTGCTGAAACAGGCTGAGACCACCATCTACAAACAGGATCTGCAATTGTTTTGCATAGTAACTGCCGGCATACCCCGGATACATAGCGCCGGGTACATAAAAAAGCTGGAAGAGATAAGAGGGGTTAACCTTACAAGCCCCTCCCCCGACCCCTCCCGATGAAAAATCGGGACCTTGTTCCGGGGAGTACGTAGGTGCTTGTCATTGGGCTATTGAAATTTTACTGAGCATTGTTCCTATTGTTTATCCCCAATCTTGCTAAATGTGCTTTACCTTTATCGGCAACGAAATTGAGGTTTTAAGCATTGCTGTCTGCCGAAAAAAATACCCGACTGATAAAACAGGAGGCATCGCGCCTGGGCTTTATGAGCTGCGGCATTGCTGTAGCCGAACATATGACCGAAGATGCTATTCGACTGGAGCAATGGCTGAAAAATGGCTACCAGGGCAACATGCAATACATGGAGCGACACTTCGACCTGCGCACCGATCCGCGCAAACTGGTGCCGGGCGCTAAATCGGTTATTACACTACTGCTCAATTATTTTCCTGAAGAACAGCAAAAAGCAGATGCTCCAAAGATTGCCAAATATGCTTATGGCACCGATTACCATTTTGTGATCCGTGAAAAACTTAATGAAATGCTCTCCTTCATCAATGACCACATTGGCAAAGTAGATGGGCGTGGATTTGTAGACAGCGCCCCGGTGCTCGAACGTAGCTGGGCCGTGCGCAGCGGCCTGGGATGGGTGGGTAAGAACGGCAATGTGATCAGCCGCAAGGCTGGTTCCTTTTTCTTCATAGCCACACTCATCACCGATCTGTACCTCCTGGCCGATGCACCTTTTGCTACTGATCACTGCGGCACCTGCACCCGGTGTATGGATGCCTGCCCCACACAGGCCATTGTTTCACCCACACAGGTTGACGGCAGCAAATGTATCTCCTACCTGACCATAGAACTGAAAGATGCCCTGATACCAGGTGAGTTTCATAACAAAATGGAAGGATGGATATTTGGGTGCGATATATGCCAGGATGTGTGCCCATGGAACCGGTTCGCAACCCATACCAAAGAAAGCGCACTAACACCCATACCCGAGGCGCTCAATCTTTCGCTGAAGGAATGGGAAAGTATGGATGAGGAAATGTTTAACCGCACTTTTAAGCACTCACCCCTTAAAAGAACGAAATGGAAGGGAGTAATGCGGAATGTTGGGTTGATAAAGGGCTAATAAAACCTGGCTTTACCCTACAAATTATAATATAAATCCAGATACAACCAACACTGATCATTCATTCAAATATACCGATCTGAGATCAGGGCAATTAAGCAATAACAATTATCTTTGCGCCATGCCGGTAATTTCACATCGTGGCGCACAAATGCCACCCTCCCCGATACGTAAATTAGTTCCGTTTGCCGATGCTGCCAAGAAAAGAGGCACAAAGGTATACCACCTCAATATTGGTCAGCCCGATATCGCTACACCACCATCGGTGCTGGATGCGGTTCGCCATACCAATATGAAGGTATTGGAGTACAGCCCCAGCGCAGGTTTCGAGAGTTACCGCAAAAAGCTGGTGGAATACTACAAGCGCAATGATATAGATGTAACTTCCAACCAGATAATAGTAACAACGGGTGGCTCAGAGGCCATTATGTTTGCTATACAGAGTTGCCTGGACCCGGGAGATGAGATCATCATACCTGAGCCGTTTTATGCCAACTACAATGGTTTTTCTACCAGTTCGGGTGTTCGGGTAGTTCCTATCCCATCGGGCATAGAAAGCGGCTTTGCGCTGCCATCTATCGAGAGCTTTGTAAAAGCCATTACCACACGCACCAAGGCCATCATGATCTGCAATCCCAATAACCCTACCGGTTATCTGTACAGCAGGGCCGAGCTGGAAGTGCTACGGGAGATCTGCCTTAAACATGATCTGTTCCTGTTCAGCGATGAGGCCTACCGTGAGTTTTGTTATGATGGCGCCAAACATATTTCTGCCCTATCGCTCGATGGACTTGAGGAGCACGCTATATTGCTGGATACCATCAGTAAGCGTTACAGCGCATGCGGAGGCAGAATAGGCGCTTTCGTTACCCGCAATCAGCATGTACTCGATACGGCTATGAAGTTTGCACAGGCAAGGCTCAGCCCGCCTACATTTGCCCAGATACTGGGAGAGGCAGCCGTTGACCTGCCAGCCGATTATTTCGACGAAGTACATGCCGAATATACCGCCCGCCGCGACCTGCTCGTAAAACGCCTCAAGGCTATGCCGGGTGTAACCTGTCCGCTGCCGGGTGGCGCGTTTTATGCCATGGCACAGTTGCCCGTAGCCGACAGTGAAAAATTCTGCCAGTGGTTGCTGGAAGGTTTTTCATACAATGGCGCTACCGTTATGATGGCGCCTGCTGCAGGTTTCTATGCCACACCGGGCAAAGGAAAGAATGAAGTGCGGCTGGCCTATGTGCTCAATCTAAAAGACATTGATGCCGCTATGGATTGCCTGGAAGTAGCTTTGAAAGAATACAAAGGATAACAGCCCCCCAATATGGGGTTTTGATTCCACCATTATAAATTACAGAAGTGCGGCCGGATAAGCGCCGCACTTTTTTATTTGAAGAGTGTAAATCGGGCTGTACATAGCAGGTCTTTAGCCGATTTTAACTACTTTTCATTTCTAATTACTTTTTATGAGAAAAATAACCGGCATTTTCCTGATCGGAATCGCCTGCATCGGTCTGTCTTTCACAGGCGATAATAATGGTAAAGCTGATCTCAAAACCATTGAAAAGATAAAGCAGGAAGGGCTCAGCAATTCACAGGTAATGCAAACCCTTTTTGAACTGACCGATGCAAACGGCCCGCGCCTTACCGGATCGCAGGGCATGAAAAATGCCGAAAAATGGGCTAAGGAAAAACTGGAAAGCTGGGGTATGAAAAATGTAGCTATTGAGCCTTGGGGCAGTTTCGGTAAGGGATGGGAAATAAACAAAAGCTATGTGGCCATGACCGCTCCCTATTACCAGGAACTCATTGCCGTGCCCCGTGCATGGACACCCGGCACCAATGGCCTTGTAAAAGCCAATGCTGTGCTGGTAAGAATAGATAGCGTAGAAGACCTGGCAAAGTACATCGGCAAAGTAAAAGGAAAGATTGCAGTACTCACTCCTGCCAAACTGGAAACCTTGCCCAATTTCAAACCGGAGGCCAGCAGGGTGCAGGATTCAGACCTGGTAAAGATGGCTAACGACACACTTACACCACCTGCCCCGCCAGCCGCTAAAAAAACACCGGCCAAACCCTATGTAAACCTGCGCAAAGCAATTGATTCTTTCCTGATGCAGGAAGGAGCGGTAGCGGTACTGAGTGGCGGCAGAGGCACTTTAGGTACTTTGTTTACCTCCAATGGCTCTTCGAGGGCATTGGATGCAAAACCGGTATTACCCGAAATGGAAATGGGACTGGAACACCTTGCGAGGTTATCCAGATTATTATTGGCAGGCAAAGATGTAGTACTGGAAATGGATACAAGAACTACCTTCTCTACCGCTGATTCTATGGAATACAATGTGGTTGCCGAGCTCCCCGGCACTGATCCGAAGCTGAAAGAAGAACTGGTGATGCTGGGCGGGCATATGGATAGCTGGCATGCCGGCACGGGTGCAACAGATAATGGCACCGGCGTAGCGGTATGTATGGAGGCGCTAAGAATACTTAAGGCTATAGGTGTACAACCACGCAGAACCATTCGCATATTGCTGTGGAGCGGCGAGGAACAGGGACTACTGGGCTCAAGAGGCTATGTAAAGAACCATTACGGCAACAGGCTTACCATGGAGCTGAAGGCGGGGCACGACAAGGTTTCGGCCTATTACAATCTGGATAATGGAGGAGGTAAGATTCGCGGCATATTCATGCAGAATAATGAAGCCCTCCGTACACTTTTCCAGGCATGGCTCGATCCGTTTAAAGATATGGGAGCTAGTACCGTTACCATCCGCAATACAGGCTCTACCGATCATATCGCATTCGATGAAGTGGGCATACCCGGCTTTCAGTTCATACAGGATGGACTGGAATATGGCACCCGCACCCATCATACCAATATGGATACCTACGACCGCACCAGTGCCGACGATCTGAAGCAGGCATCTGTTATCATGGCCTCATTTATTTATCATACCGCCATGATGGATGAAAAGCTGGCCAGGAAGCCTTTGCCGGTTGTTAATCCGGCAGCAGATAGTTATAAGAGATAACACCTTCATTATGGGTTTTTCCATGAAACATCAAACTATTTAGTCCCGAAAAAAAATATTGATAAAATCGAAAACAGCAGCAAATGAAAAAGGGCGTAATTTATGCATTGTTTATGGTTTCACTTTGGGCATGCAAAGGGCCCGATCAGGAAAAAACAGATGGTATTCAGGCTAAGCCCGCTACCGCCGCCCGCAATTTCCCGGCTGTGGCCAAACTGGACACTATACTGCATACTGTATTCGTACAAACCCTTGAACATACTCTGCCTACCGGAAAAAATGTAGTGTATACGCCCGCATTCCTTTATGCATGGGATGAGCTGAGAAAAGACGGAGGCGGCAGGTGACTTCTTTACTGTATAAATTAAAATGTATTTCTTTTTTCGGAAAATCTTAGTTACATTTAATTTCCTTCACCGATCATCTTTGTTCAAATAATTCATGCTTATGAGAAAATGCACCAAACATCTTATAGCTACATTTTGCAGCATCCTTGCTATCGGTATTTTTATGTTCAGCAACCGGAATATACCTGCGGTATCGGGCAGTTTACAGCAAGATGTTGTCCTGAGCAATTGGGAGGAGATAACCAGGAACGAGACACCTGAACTGCTTATAGAGTGGGATGACCTGCAACACCAAACGGATACAGCCGTAATTGTGATGCAGCATTACGATCCGGATGATATTGATGTACCTGACCCGGCAGTAATAAGGCAAGGTTTTAAATAGCTACCAGCCCGGTTTAGGACCATAGGTAACAAACCCCCTGCCATTTAAAAATATCATTGGGTCGCCATTTTTGGGATGATTTTTCTTCTCCAGGGTATAGACCACCTGTCCCTGCGTTTGCGAGTTTACGGTGAGGGTATTCATCCCGTCATAACTCCAGGTACCCCGGTCATTACTTTGCGTGGCATTGCTCAGGTAAGAACCATTATTGCCGGCGCTCCGGTAGCTTTCCATATGGTAAGTGTATGTACCATCAGCATTTATTACCACGCACTCATCCGTCGATGCAATGTTCGATTGCGAACCTAACGTATTGTAGTTACTGGTCAGGTAGCACCACTTGCCCACCAGTTCCATACCATTGCCCTTGTGCATATTGCCGGGCTGGCCCTTTGCCGGGCTGTTGCCATTCTTGCGGGTAAACGATATGGTAGTGCCATTGCCCATTAAGTTCAGGGTATTGCCTGTTATACTGAATGTCAGTTGGTAGGAGCCTGCCGCCTCGGCCATAACAAGCGTATTGCCTTTTATAGCATACTCAAACGGGCTGCCATTGGCTATACCCTTACCACCGGGGTTGAAGGTGAAACTACCTGTCTGTCCTGTCCATGTTCCTAAGAGCTCTTTTTCTGTATTCATATTTCCGGATTGAGCATTACTCCAAAACGAATTACAAACCACAAACAACAAAAGCGCGAACCATTTCATGAAAGAAATCATACGCATACATTTAGCTATAAAGATAAAAAGGAAAATGCTGATTTTATATATGCAACTAAAAATTAAACTAAAAGACATATCCATCCTTTACGTTTCCGCATTGCCCCAATATGTTTTCCGCCACATCTTTCTTTTCCAATACACTAATATCCCGGAAGTCTGTTTTAATGGACAGCTATCTTTATCCTTAATAGTCGCCATTCCTAATCCCAAAAAAGTTAGTTTTGAATTAAAATAAACTTTCCTCGCTAATGCACAGAAGCCACGCACCGAGAGAGTCGGCCGCGACATCAGACATGATGTGAGCAATACCCTTCGCGAGTTGCGCCCGAGTCCTCGCTAACGCACAGAAGCCACGCATCGAGAGACTCGGCCGCGACATCATAAAGAAACGGAGTTGAACCTGTATGTAGCTCCAGGTATGTATATAGTGACCGCAACTACAGAAAAAGGGAGATGGATGGAGAAGGTGCTGGTGGAATAGTTTCGCGAGTTACGCCCGAGTCCTCGCTAACGCACAGAAGCCACGCATAGAGCATCTCGGCCGCGACTTCAATATGATGTGAGCAATACCCTTCGCGAGTTGCGCCCGAGTCCTCGCTAGCGCACAGAAGCCACGCACCGAGAGACTCGGCCGCGACTTCATAGCTAACGCCAAGCACGGAGAAAATAATACAGTAGCAAAATAAAAACGGTAGTTTTGTACTATGCGAAAATTATTACTATTTGCCCTCTTGTTGTTAGCAGAACAAAGCTTCGCCCAGAATTATATTGAGATATACAGAAACGGCATAATGGGAGTGATGAACCTGGAACAGGAGCATCCCGATAGCGCTGAAAAATACCTGCTTAAGGCACTTGCATTGTATTCCGATAAGAGCATGTTCGGGCATTATTTTAACCTGGTAAAAATAGCATTTAATAAAAACGACACAACTAAACTGAAAATGTATTTCAGTGAATTGTCCTGTATTTATCCGAAGGACAATGTCTATAAGTACCTCGGTGATTACGCAGAGATATCAATGCCCTTGACAACGTTCAACCATTTGTATCATCCCAAATGTGTGTTGAAAAAGGAGAAAGATTTCTCTGTGAAAAACACCAAAATCGTGGATAGCATCACTGCCTGGCTCAGGGACAGGGATCAGGACGTAAGGACAAGAGCAAATGCAAAAGGAAAAACTGATGAAGCGCTCATAGCGTTGCAAAAAGAAATGCACATTATTGATTCAGTGAATTTCATAATTCTCTCTGATTGTATCATCAGATATGGTATGCCTCCATTGACAGGATGGCTCAACGGTTCAAGAGGAACTCAAATAATACACATAGATAACTACGGCAATTTTAAAAAGATTGATAAATACCTATTGAAGGCCATAAAACGAGGCGAATTTTGCCCGACCAACTATGCTTATGCTCTCGACCGGAGTCTCACCATATCAGGGTTGCAACCTAAATATTACTGGTTCCTGCCCGGATCGGAGAACCAGACAAAATATGTGCCAGACAAGGCTATAATTGCAACAATAAACCGGGATAGATCAATAATTGGATTACCACCTTATCCGGCGTCAACGGGGTGGGGGTTTTAAGGCTAATGAAAGGTAGATGCATCACACTGCCGAAGTGTGGCACACCCCAGGTCGGCAATTGGCTGCCCCTTGGCTATAGCCCCAGATGACGTCAGTTACTTGCTATCCACCTGGCCGGGCTAAAAAAGACCCGGCCTGTCAGCGGCCAGCGAAAGCACACCGACCGCTACGGAGTGGCGTGTTATTGTTGGGAAATCATTTTTTGTCATAACGGATAAACGCGGTAGATGGTCCAGATGTAGGATCGGCTCTGCCAGTCGGTAAAATCGAATTGGTTCATCCAGCCGGGAAGGATGCAGTACACCTTTTCTGTGCGGAAATTGCGGAGTATGGGATCAGGGGCCAAGTGGCTGTTGAAAAACAGTACCGGCCGGCCAGCTGCGTTGTGCAGTATGGTGTCCAGTTGTTCACGGGTTGCAACCGTCTGCTCTTCGATGTGCCGGGGTTGGTAAAAATTGATACACAGTCCTACCAGTTTGAAGGGCGACTCGGTTGTTGATATGAGCACCGGATATTGGTTTTGGGAATAGTTATAAATAACCTCGTAGTATTTCATTGCCTCATGAGCCGGGGTAAATATTTTGATTGCAAGCATAATGGTATTTAGCGCTGCAAATGAGGGTATTGCCCAGCGAAAAACTTTCCGGTCAGGATACTTCTGTACTATACGGTCGAAGCCCGCGCAAGCAAGAAAAATAAAGGCGATGGATACGGGAAATAAGAACCTGATCTCTTTGTGACCAATGAAAGAATGTCCGGCTACAAAGAGGATAATTATCCAGGTAAATAGGTGCAGCGGCTTTTGCCTGATGCCCACGAAGAATATTGGCAATAATACTACGCTTATCGGTGGTACACCAATATCGAGAAACTTGGTAAAATAATACCACCATGGATCGACTCCGAATTTTGCAGCTACATGATGGAAAATGTTCTGGTCGAAATAATTCCATGGGGTAAATACCCAGGCTCCATAAAACCAGTGATCTATGCAAACACACAGCATGATGGCTATGAGGCCAGCCACGGTTAATACTATCCAATTGCGCAGCGGCCACTTTTGATACCACAACAGCCAGCAGCATAAACCAGCCAACGCAAGCGCTATCTGGATGCGGATAAAAAGAGCAAAGCCAAGTAATAAACCGACCACAATCAGCTGCTGCAATTGCTTTTTGTATGGGTAATCGTTGAGGCAAAGCAAGAATGAGATAGCAAGGAACAGGAACAAACCGGAAATATTCTCGGCTGAAAACCTGACACCGATATAGGGTACAAACCAAAGGAAAAAACCACACCATACCAATGCTTTCTTTCCCGCATTTGTCACCAGATCCGGCAGCAGCAGTGTCACTATGCGTCGCGTAACAAACCAGGTCAGCAACCCCATCATCAGCCTTAGCAGGAAGGCGAGCGTAAATGGGTTGTACATACCCAGCACCTGTAGCCCACGGCCCAGGCCATACGCGATAAAGGGCTGCAGGCAAGGCCTCGCCTGAGCCGCAAACTCCCATGGCAGATCACAGGCAGGAGACCGGCCCAGCTTGTAATTGCAGAACTCAAGTACCTGGAAGTGCTCATCGGGATGGTGATAGCCTATACTGAACCACGCAGCCACAATTTGGACCAATAATCCTAAATAAACCCAATTGCGGTACGGGGTAGCAGATAATAATTTCATAGTAACAAAGTATCTGGCAACCGATGGTTAGCGTCGGCCAGTGCAGAGTGTATAGCAAATTTTGTGCCAGAAAGATGTTTAGGAGGAACGGCCGGTCTTAGGATGCCTTTGAAATCGAGTAGGAGGTGAGGGATTATTTCCCTCACCGTCCTCTCACACCACCGTACGTGCCGTTCGGTATACGGCGGTTAGTTTTTGGTACACGGTGACTCTCCGCTAACGCACAGAAGCCACGCATCGAGTGTCTCGGCCGCGACTACAATATGATGTGAGCAATACCCTTCGCGAGTTGCGCCCGAGTCCTCGCTAACGCACAGAAGCCACGCATCGAGAGTCTCGGCCGCGACTTCAATATGATGTGAGCAATACCCTTCGTGAGTTGCGCCCGAGTCCTCGCTAGCGCACAGAAGCCACACATCGAGAGACTCGGCCGCGACTTCAATATGATGTGAGCAATACCCTTCGCGAGTTACCCCCGAGTCCTCGCTTGCGCACAGAAGCCACGCATCGAGAGACTACCCGGCTGTGACTTCAACTGCGACACTGACTTAATTTTTCCTAAATCAGGATTATAACTTCGGCATCTGCTGGCAATTATTTCACCGTTCCTAATCCCAAAAAAGTTAGTTTTGAATTAAAATAAACTTAACCGGTTATGTATCCTTACCTAAACGACCTTTTCAGCCCGGGGGCAAATGCAGCCAGCAATTTCTTCCTGATGGCAGGCCCTTGCGTAATTGAAAGTGAGGAGATCATGATGCATACAGCCGAGCGGCTGGTGGCCATGTGCAGCCGTCTCAGTGTGCCCCTCATCTTTAAAGCATCTTACCGCAAGGCCAACCGCAGCAGGATGGATAGTTTTTCGGGCATTGGCGATGAGGAGGGGCTAAAAATATTGAAGAAGGTAAAAGACTCGTTTGGCCTGCCGGTGGTGACGGATATACATGCCGCCGGTGAAGCGGAGATGGCTGCCGCCTATGTAGATGTGCTGCAGATACCCGCTTTCCTGTGCAGGCAGACAGATATACTCGTAGCTGCCGCACAAACAGGCAAAATAGTGAATGTAAAAAAAGGGCAGTTTTTGTCGCCCGGGGCTATGGCGTTTGTAGTAGATAAGTTGCAGCAAAGCGGCAACCACAAGATCATACTTACCGACCGGGGAACCATGTTTGGTTACCAGGATCTTGTAGTAGACTACAGGGGCATACCCATAATGCAATCGCTCAAAGTGCCTGTGGCGCTCGATTGTACCCACTCGCTGCAACAACCCAACCAACCGGGCGGCGTAACAGGAGGCAATCCGGAACTGATAGCCACCATAGCGCGGGCAGGCATAGCCGTTGGTGCCGATGGCCTGTTTATAGAAACACATCCCGATCCATTTACGGCAAAATCAGATGGCGCCAACATGCTCCACCTGGACCTGCTGGAACCACTGCTGCAAAAACTGGTGAGACTGAGAGCAGCAGTAAATAGCCTATAAGAAAAGGCAAACTGCAGCCAACTCCCCTTACTGCACTTCTGCAATCAGGAATTTAAGATACTGGGTTGATGGCACGTTGAATAATATTGGATGGTCGGAAGCCTGGGTGCGCCATTCCACCTGGCGGATGATGCGTTTGGCATCTTTGGCAGCCTCGCCTATGGTGTTCAGGAACATTTCGGGAGTAACCAGGTTGGTGCAGGATGCGGTAATCAGGAACCCGCCGGGCCTGATCAGTTTCATGGCACGCAGGTTTATTTCCTTGTAGCCCGTCACTGCCTTATCTATATTTTCCCGGCTCTTGGTAAATGCCGGCGGATCAAGTATCACTGCATCATACCGCTTACCCTCCTTTACCCATAATTTAAGCACATCAAAGGCATTCACCGCTTCAAACTTACAGATGTCTTCATAGCCATTGAGCGTGGCATTCCTGCGTGCAGTGCTGATAGCGTTTTCAGATATATCGAGCCCCAGCACACTCTTAGCGCCATATTTGGCCGCATGCATGCTGAAGGTACCTGTATAACAGAATGCTTCCAGCACATCGGCCCCTTTTACCACATGGGCTATGGCCCTGCGGTTATCCTGCTGATCGAGAAAGTAACCGGTTTTCTGGCCGTTTTCTATATCCACATGAAACTTCAGTCCGTTTTCGTTGATGATGATGTTGGTATCAAATGGCTCACTCAGGAAACCCTTTAACTGCTCCATACCTTCCAGGTTGCGCACCGGCACATCGTTGCGCTCGTATATACCCTTCGGGCTGAATATTTTCTGCAATGCGGCCACAATGGCGCCCTTCCATTTTTCAATTCCCAGGGCAAGGGTCTGGATGACCAGGTAGTCGTTGAACTTATCGATGATCAGTGCCGGCAACTGGTCGGCCTCGCCAAAAACCAGTCTGCAGTTTTCTACATAACCCAGCAGTTTGCGGTATTCCCAGGCGGCCTTTATTCTGTTATAAAAGAAATTATCGTCAATCGTCTCCCGTTTATCGCGGGTTAGCAGCCTAATACGGATCTGAGAAGCGGGGTTGAAATAACCCTTGCCGATAAATGAGCCGTTGGAAGAATACAATTCCACAATATCACCCGGTTCTGCCGTGCCTTCGCTATCTCCCAATTCATTACCGAATACCCATGGATGCCCACTTACTACCCGGTCGCCTATTTTTTTCCGTAAAAAGAATTTTGCCATGCCGCAAAGGTAGGCTGATTGGTTGATATGTTGATTGGTTGATAAGTTGAATAGTTGATTGGTTGATAAGTTGGTTGGTTGGTTGGTTGGTTGATTGGTTGGTTGATTGATTGGTTGGAATGTTGAGTGGAATCCGCTTTTACAACTATCCACCATCAATTTTGATAAAAAGCAAAAATGGAAAGTCCTGGTGAGTAAACAATTTGCTGTGCACAAGCTCTTTGAAAAAGATGAGATTACTATTTGTGCAGTCATTACCCCGGAGGGGTAAAATGTTTGTAGTACCATCAAACCACCACCGCACGCACCCCGGAGGGGTGCAACAATTCGTGCAAACAGAAAAAATTTTATCATTTTGCAAACTACTAATTGTCCTGCATTCAGAACACATCTCTGGCAGCCTCCGAATCAGGTTGCCGGGTTCTTAATTATAGCCAAATAGCATTTTGATAGCGGGACCTTATTATATTCCCTATCCCACAAAATGCAGCAGGGGCCCAGTTTCCTGAACCCCTGCATGGTACTTAAAAATATTCTTTCATTTTTTCTACTTCATAATAACCAGTTTCTGTGTTTCTGTCTGGCCATTCTTCGACAGGCTTACAAAATACATACCTGGCGTAAAGGCGGCAACATCTGTTACTATCGACTGTGTTCCTTTCTGTATCGCTATTGTTTTGCTGATCAATAGCTTTCCGGTAACATCTGACACTCTGAGCTCTGCACTTACCTCTTCATCGCTGTTGATCAACGTGCTGAACGTATTAGCTGCAGGATTAGGATATACAGTAAACGAACTCATATCCTGGTAAGGAACCGGTGATCCGGGTACAGATGCCGTAGAACCCAGTGTATTGAGTGTTGAATTGGTCTTAACAGGAGCATTGTAATCAAAGTAGATAGATGCGCTGTTTTTAAACGTAGTACCTAATGGTAAGCCATGCACGGTCTTAATGGTATAGGTAAACATACCGTTGCTGGTAACCGGCTCACTCGACTGCGGAGGCAGGTTGATGTGGTTGAAAGTAAACTTCGCAATCTTGTAGGTTCCACGCTGCTCCAGTGTAACTACACATTTAGCAGACTGATAAACCGGGCGAAGTGATGTCCAGTCTAGGTTATTATCCAGTGTATCTACCACTACTACATTTTCAGCAGGCGCAGTACCTGTATTCTGGAAGTGTACCATGTACTCCAGTATGGAATCATTACGGGTAATCAGACCGGTTGGACCCACACCCTTAGGCGATACTTCTTTAAAATTAGGGTCAAAAGAGGAAACCGTAATCGTATTGAAGTAGTCTACATTATTCCATGGTGTATAATCAGTAAGCCAGTTGGTAATAGGCGCTGATTTTGCCACTGAATCTTTGAACAGAACAGATGTACCCAGCGGAATACTTGTAGGTACAGTATAATTGATGAGGAACGACTCACTGATGCCAGGAGCAAGAGTTGGGAATGTACCTGTAGACTGATACCAGTATGGACTGCCCGCAAATTCGCCTGAAGGAACGAAGGATGGAGCAAAAAACTGGCCATCAGGTTTATAACCTGCCAGTACAGCGCCTTCCGTTACTGTTCCGTCATTGGTAATGAGCAGCGATTGTGTGTAGGTATGGCCCGGAATTGCATAACTGTAATCCCATGTGCTTATATGCATATCATGTATAACCGATGTATTATTGGCAAAATCAACGGTATGCGTACAGCCTGAAAACGCGGTTACCGATACCGGGATATTATTAAGCTGGCATGGAGATAGCGGGTGGAAAGTCATAACTGATTCGGTAATAGTATAGGAACCAGTTGGCACTTTGAAAGAATAATGGCCGCTAATATCTGTATAGGTGTATCCTACGCCGCTGCAATAGATCTGTATGTTAGGTATGCCATTTTCACCTGCATCCTGCGTACAGTTATTGTTGGTATCATTATAAACGGTACCTGAAATGATGCAGTAGCAACTAGTGCCCAATGGATTGTACCCAAGTGTAGTATTGTCATAAGCAGTACATCCTGAAGCATCAGTTACATATACGCCATAATAACCTGTAAGCAAAGAAGAAATAGCGCTGGTGGTAGCGCCGGTATTCCAGCTATAAGTGTAGGGCGCGGTACCTCCCGAAGCAATAGCCGACAGGCTTCCGTCGTTAGTGAAAATACAGGATGCAGGAGTACCGGATAAACCCAGTGTAACCGGTGAATAATCGGGAACTGACCAGGATTTATGAACACTGCAACCCATAGCATCGGTTATGGTAACATTATACCAGCCTGCATGCACACTGGATATACTGGCAGTAGTAGCCCCTGTGCTCCATAAATAATTATAGGGAGTTGTACCACCTGCAGGATAGGCATGCAATCCGCCATTGGCAAGTGTGCATAATGCACTGGTACTGGTGTAGGTAGCCGTAATTGTTTCTATCGAAGGAACTACTGCGGAACCATCCCTGAGACAACCCAATGCATCGGTTACATGAAAGTAATAAGACCCTCCGGAAAGCGCAGTAGCTGTGGCTCCTGTTTGCGGCGGAGTTGTATACCAGTTGATGGTATAAGGCGCAGTACCACCCACAGGCACCAGATGTGCAGTACCTGTTGCACTGGTGCACAAACTTGTTGTAGCTGTATAGGTAACGGTAATAGGTGTAGATGCTGATACATAACCATATCCGGTGCCTATACATCCGTTTGCATCAGTAGCAGTTACATCATAACTACCGGCAACCAACCCGGTCTGCGATTGTGTGGTTGCGCCATTGCTCCATAAGTAAGTATATGGAGGCAATCCGCCCGAACCAAATGCTATTACAGCGCCATCGCTGGCAAGACATGTAGCAGGTGTTGAAGTAACCGGCGCATTAATTGTTATTGCCTGGCTTACATAAGCATAACCGGTATTGCTGCAGCCTGAGGCATCGGTAACAGTAACATTGTATGAACCCATAACCAGGCCCGATATACCGCTTGTAGTGGCGCCGTTCGACCATGAGTAGCTATAGGGTGCAGTGCCGCCGGTTATGGTACCTACAGTTGCTGTACCGTTGGTACAATTGGCAACCGTAGTTGTTACTGTAACTGAAAATGGTGGTATCGACCATACAGGCATAACTGAATCCACGCTTACCATTGTGCCATATACACAGCCCGCTCCATCGGTTACTGTAAGGCCATAATTACCGGCAGCAAGGCTAATAGGATTACCTGTACCCACAGATGCCAGAGTGCCCATATCATACCATTGGTAGGTAAAGGGTGCTGTACCACCGGTAATGGTGGCTGTCTCGGTTCCCAGTGCAGGGCAGGCCGCACCGGTAGAGGAAGTACTATAATGGAATGGCGGAGCCCCTATATAGTAACCATAAGCTGTACTGGTACCATCAGTAGCCGTTATCTGTATCTGCCCGCCCGAATAGCTGGTGAGCGCATCGGTTAATGAGCTTACACCTGTATGGATTATGTTCGTGCCCGTGGAGCCATAGGTTCTCCATGTTACGGTTAATGGCGGGGTTAGCCCGGTAAAATTAGAAGTAAGCACCCCATCATTATTGCAGGGCGCTGTCGTCAAAGTAAAGGTTGCTGTCTGTGCTATACCAGTATAGGCATACAGCAGACAAAGGATGATTGGGATGATCTTTTTCATTGCTATAGTTTTTTAGTTACCAGTATTGACGAGTGATTGTAGTCATTCGTTAGTATACCTCAGCAAAAAACATTTTCATCGTTCCCCTTACTTTCCTGTTTTATTAGCCAATAGTTACAAAAATCACAGTCAGCATTTCCGCTTGATTGCAAAAAAAATCCCTGAAAAATTTCAGGGATTTTTTTTGCAGTCTGTTCATTATTGAATACTACTTCATGATAACCAGTTTCTGTGTTTCCGCATTACCGTTACCCGAATAAGTTACAAAGTAAGTTCCTGGTGTAAGGCTGTTCACATCTACAGCTATGGTCTGTGTTCCTTTCTGTACAGCAACTGGTTTTGCAATCAATACTCTGCCTGCAACATCCGATACTGTAATATTGCCCTTACCGGCTACCGCGCTGTTTATGGTAGCGCTGAACGAGGTATTTGCAGGGTTAGGATAAACATTGAATGTGCTGTTTGCCTGTGCCAGAACCTTTATTCCCACATGCGGATCAATAGTACCTATTGTGTTCAGGGTAGTATTGGTTTTTACAGGCGCATTAAAATCAAAACAGATAGAGGCATTGTTCCTGATGTGTGTACCTAAAGCCAGTCCTGGTTTTATATGCACAGTATAGGTAAACATACCATTACTGCGTATTTCATCATTCATTTTGGCAGGCAGATTAATGTTCCTGAACTCAAATTTAGCTACCTTTTTGGTGCCAATCTGGGTAAGGGTGACCTCGCATTTAGCCGACATATATTCAGGGCGCATGGTTGTCCAGCTCACATTATCATCCAGTGTATCCAGTACTGTAATGTTCTCAGCCATATAGTTGCCGGTATTCTGGAAGTGTACCATGTACTCAAGTATGGAGTCGGTATTCGAGATATCGCCATTCGGACCTGTTCCTTTAGGATTTACCTCTTTAAAATTCGGATCAAATGAACCTCTTGTTATTGTAGTAAAATAATTTACATTATTCCAAGGAGAATAATCAGTAAGCCAGTTGCTCATATTGCCGCCATAGGCTACCGAATCCTTGAATACTACACTGGTATTGATTGGTATATTGGTTGGCACGGCATAGGTCATCAGCATTTGCTGCGTTGCTCCCGGCACCATGGTCATATATGGCGATGGAATGCTGTACCAGTAAGGTGCGCCTGAGAAAATTCCTGCCGGCACAAACGAAGGTGATAACAACTGTCCGTCTGTTTTATAACCAGCTACTACCGAATCTTCATACATAGTACCATCATTACTCATAACAGTCACCTGGGTATACGGATGTCCAACAACCGGCGCGCTCGGATAATAATCCCATGTGCTGATGTGCATGTCATGAATAGTATCCATATTGTTGGCAAAATTCACAGTCTGCACACAGCCGCCACCTGTTGTGGTTACTGGTATATTATTGGCCTGGCAGATTGCCAGCGGATAGAAAGCCAGCACAGTTTCAGATACAGTATACGAACCCGCTGGTACCTTGTAAGAGTAGTTGCCTGCTGCATCGGTATAAGTATACCCGCGACCGCTTATGTATATCTGCACATTAGGTATACCACGCTCGCCAAAGTCCTGGGTACAGTTGTTATTGGTATCTGCAAAAACAGTACCGGTTATCAGGCAATAGCAACTGTTGTTGGTAGAGTCATAATCTACATAAGAATAGTGGTCCCATGTAGAGCAGCCTGCAGCATCCGAAACACGATACCAGTAAGGACCTGTCGCCAGTGAGCTGATGGTGCGCGTAGTGCCTCCGTTGCTCCATGTATAAGTATAAGGAGCGGTTCCGCCCCATACATTTATACTGTCCTTACCATTGTTGGTAAATATACATGTAGATGGTGTAGTAAATGCCGCTGCTCCTATTGGAGAATAATCAGGCAGGTAGAGCGACTTGCTCACGGTGCAGCCCATATTGTCGGTAATGGTCAATGCGTAGGTTCCTGCCGGAACCGCTGTAATGCCTGCAGTAGTTGCACCGGTGCTCCACAAATAGTGGTAAGGCGCTACACCGCCTGCAGGGGTAGCTGTCATGCTGCCATTGGCAAGTGTGCACAATGCAGGGCTGGCCATGTAGCTTACACTGATCACATCAATTGGTGGTATATATGCAGTACCCGACTGAACACATCCTACAGCATCAGTAATATTAAAATCATAAGTTCCGAAAGTAAGTCCTGTAGCGGTAATGCTGGTCTGCACAGGGAAGGTAACCCATTGAATGGTATAAGGAGTAGTTCCACCCGATAAGGTTAAAGTTGCTGTGCCGTTAGGAACAGTACACAAACTTGGCGTGGCTGTATAAGTAGCTGTAATCGGAGTTGATGTGCCTACTGTAGCAAATCCGGAACCTATACATCCGTTGGCATCTGTTACGTTCACAGTATATATGCCGCCATGCAGCCCGGTTTGAGATGCAGTTGTTGCGCCATTATTCCAGAGGTAGGTATAAGGACTTGTTCCGCCCGACCCGAATGCAATCACAGCGCCATCGCTGGCGGTACAGGTTGCAGGCGTAGTAGTAACAGGCGCCGATATAGAGATAGACTGACTGACATAAGCCGATGTTGAATCACTCACACAACCATTACCATCAGTAATTTTTACAGAGTAAACACCCATTACCAGACTGGTAATGGTAGGTGTAGTAGCGCCATTGCTCCACAAATAACTGAATGGAGCCACACCGCCGCCCACCGGGAAAGCCGAGGCTGTACCATTGGTACAACTAGCTACGGTAGTAGTCAAACTGTCACGAAAAGGAGCAGCAACATGAACGTACAGTGACTCCGGTTTTACCGTACTACCATATACGCAACCTGCTCCGTCTGTTACCACAACACCATAAAATCCGTTAGGCGCATGAAGCGGATTGGTTGTTCCCACTGCGCCCATGGTAGCCATATCGAACCAGTAAAACGTAAAGGGTGCAGTACCACCGGTTATGGCTATCGAATCCCTGCCCAATGCCGGGCATATGGGAGTAGCAAACGAATCGGGTACTTCATAATAGTTAAAAGGAGGCAGGCCAGCATAATACTGTGTAGCATGAACGCCACTTGCGCCCACAGCATCTACATATATAGGTCCGCCCGAATAGCCGGTAAGCAGATCGCTTAGTCCGGTTACACCTGTATGCACAATATTGGTACCCGTAGTACCATAGGTTGTATAGGTAACCGTGAGCGGAGGCGTAACCCCCGTAAACCCAACCGACAACAACCCATCGTTATGACAGGGCGGGGTTATTATAGAAACAACGGCTGACTGGGCCCACGATGAGCCTGCGGATGCAATCAAAAGGACCAGCGGTAATAATCTTCTCATAATTGATTTTTTAGTTACGTTCCCAGGGCATTCCTACCCCGGATGTTAGCTATACGGTTATTTTACCCGGAGATGCAATTAAGCAATAACAACCATGAGGACACCAGGTACGTCCTCATTTTAATCTGTAAATATAGGCAAAAATCAATACTATAATTGCTTTTTCCTGCCCGAAAAGCAACAACTATCATGCCAGAAATTAAATAGGTATAAAATATCTCCCTCAGAAAGCAGATTTTTGGGTCCGGAGGCCATTACTTCTATCCAGCTTCAGTTGCGTTAGCACCGTTCATGGACATCACACTATTCACCCAATTGTAATTCAAAGCAGTAGTAAAATCACAAAGGCCACATAACACGGGCCACGTAACACGATACTCATTGGGAAATAGCCTAAACCCAAGTAAATAGCTAAATTAATAACCGAACCCAGGCTCCCCTCCCGTTTTTTCGCAGATCCCGAAGAATTTCGCGAAAGAGCGGGACGATTGGACGAGGCGACTGCCGAGTACAATCAGGGGTGGTAAACTCGCGCACATCAGGTATCTCATTCTACTCACATAACACCTCCCTCTCCTTCGGAGAGGGCCGGGGAGAGGTCACAACTTCACAAATCGCCCACTCAACACACCACCATCCTTCCCATGCCAAACAATACAATATACACCAGCATTCCAGTCAGCAATATTTATTTCAATATGACTATTGCTAATTTGTTCTCCATAAATTGTTTGTCCATAAGCATTAATAATTTTCAATTCTCCAGTCTGCTTTTCTGAGAAGTATATGTTCAGGTACATATTGGCAGGATTTGGGCATGCCATCATTCTATTTTCAGCATTATTCAATTGAGCAACCTCTTCGTGCTGTCCCGTGTCTATATATGACATAAATGCTCCGCCGTTTGGGGTATTCCCATAATTTGCTCCTTCTGTAAAATACGGTGATGCGCTTACGCCACATGCAACGTACCCGGATTTATAAGGGAATATACTCCTGGGTAATTCCTCCTCTGTACCACCAAAAATTTTATTACTAATAATATTGCCCGAGTTATCAATATTGAAAATCCAGCAATCCTGCCTGCCAATATGTATAATGGAAGTGTCTGCATGTGGTGAATAGAAGGTAGCACCGTAAACCAAGTATCCATTATTATTTGAGCAACAAATTCCGGCAGCCGTTTCTTCCTGATAGCTTCCTAAAATTTTTTGCATAATCATGCTTCCATTCAGGTTTAATTTTACGAACCAGAAATCCCCATTACCTTTTGCATCTGTAACATAATAATCGGTAGATGTAGTACTTCCGATAATGACAATTGTACTATCTCTGTAATCAAAAATTGCCTGGGCTACGACATCGTTTGAACTCCCTCCATAACTACTATCCCATAGTACTTTTCCGGTATCATTTAGTTTTAGGATATAATAATCATCCAGTGTATTTATTCCCGGATGCCAGAAATTGTCAGTGCAATCATGGTCACTGGAAGCTGAGCTTGAAATAAGGTAATAAAATGAATCTACGGCTAGGATGCTGCCACTACTTTCTTCGCCAGCAGTACCTCCCAAATTCTTGCACCATTTTAGATTGCCCACACTATCTGTCTTTATTAAAACCCAATTAAATATCCAGGTACTGCCAAAATGAAATGGCACATCTCCGTCGCTGCCATTACTATCACCTAAAATAATTAATCCACTGTCTTTTGTATTTGCAATTGAAATTGGTTCATCATCACTGCTACTACCGTATGTTTTTTGCCATTGTAAATTACCTAAGCCGTCAATCTTTAAAACCCATATATCAGCTTGCCCTTTAAATCCTGTTACATTTCCATTATTTGAAAATGTCTGTGCTAATATAGCATAACCACCATCCGGTGTCTCACATGCACTCCTTGCAAAATCTATATCAGTCCCGCCAAATACTCTTATCCAGCTTATTTGTTGATTGCTGTCTATCTTACCTACCAGTACATTACCATTCACCCCTGTATCAATAGCAAAATAAGGTATTATCCCACCTGGGTTTCCATAAACCTCACCAACAAACAATATCCCCTTATCTGTGGTTGGAATGGTAAACCTGATATTAGTGCAGCATTTATTCCCTGTTATAAACCTTGTACTATCAATATGCAATGCCTGCCCATACCCAGTATAAGCCACCATAACCAATAATATCCCTAACAGCCTCTTCATACACATCCATTTCTTCATTAAAATTAAATGCATATTGCGTGAATAAAAAACATTATTTCAAAATACTTCAAATACCCCCAACAAAATAATCCTCCCCCCAAAAAGAAGATGACTAAATAAGTGCCATGCAACACAGGCCACACAACACGGGCCACGCAACACAGCTCCCCTCCCGTTTTTTCGCAGATCCCGAAGAATTTCAGCAAGGAGCGGGACGATTGGACGAGGCGACTGCCGAGTACAATCAGGGGTGGTAAACTCGCGCACATCAGGTATCTCATTCTACTCACATAACACCTCCCTCTCCTTCGGAGAGGGCCGGGGAGAGGTCACAATTCTGCAAATCCTAAAATCCTGCCAATTCAGATTCAGACAAATTTTGCACCCACCTGCAATTTTCCAAAAGCATACCAGCGCACTAACATAAAACAACATTCAATCACATTACCACATTAACCCCACATTACCGCATTAGCACCACATTACCACATTAACCCCACATTCAATCACATTATCGCATTAACCCCACATTACCCCATTAGCCCCGCATTACCCCCACTTGGTTCCCTACGGACATTCTACCATGCCTTATTTTCCTTACATTTACATAATTTTAAACCAAACCAAAAAACCACAGTCTAAAAAAGCAAATCTTCAAAATACAATCCTATGCGTAATTATAAATTTACTTTCGGTTTTACATTATCTATGGTAGCGGCAGCGCTCATCATCTTTACCGCATGCCGGAAAAATAAAAATACAGCCGAAGACATCACCTACGCTTCGGATCACGCCGTATCCGAGCAGACCTTCAACGATGTTCAGGCTGTTGCCGATCTGGCAGCCACCAACACATCCGGCACACTGGGTTATAAAGGTACCGGCAGCGGCTGCGCCACAGTTACCCATACACCTGGCAATATTGTCATCGATTTCGGTTCCACCAATTGCCTGTGTCATGACGGCCGCTACCGCCGCGGACAGATCCTTGTCTCCTATTCCGGTAATTATGCAGATTCAGGCTCGGTACATACCATCACTTTCAATAATTTTTACCAGAACGACAATAAAATAACCGGAACAAAAACAGTGACCAATATTGGCCACAACAGTCTGGGCCAGCCCTGCTTCACGGTTACAATCAATGGTTCTGTCACCCACCCCGGCGGCGGCACTATTACCTCAACCTGGTCGCGCACCCGCACCTGGACCGCAGGCTATAATACCACCGACAATTCCGATGATGTATACGAAATATCGGGTAGCGGAACCATGACCCGCGCCAACGGCAACATTATCAGCATTAATATTACCACGCCGCTGGTAGTGGCCAATAACTGCCATTGGATAGAGGCCGGTACCGTAACCTACTCCCTTTCAGGCAATATTAAACGCACCCTGAACTATGGAGATACTGCCAACTGCGATGATGCAGCAACTGTTACCCTGGCAAACGGAACCGTAAAAACCATCACCCTACCCTAGTTTTTTAAAATATTTTTGTACAAACTTTTATATATAAGGCGGAAATATTCGCAACCTTATATATTTTGGTGTTATCTTTATGCAACATTAACTACTATTCGTATATTAGCACCAAAATTGATCATACTGCTTCCTTAGCGGGAAGGGCCAAAAACAAATTATAGCTATGCATTGTATTACAAGTCTGAAAAAATATGCTTTATTTATCGTTACACCGATGTTCCTGATGACTGCATGCTCACCAACACCCGACAATACCCTTTCGAGTGTTGACGACAACGGCGGATATGCATCTGATGCATCACGTATAGAGTGGATAAATAACGATGTTATTTCCATAGCCGATGCAGCAGGCCTTGTGTACAACGGAGCTTATATGCGCACTACCCATACCACGCTTGGCACTTGCGCCACAGTTGGTACCGATACCACATCGGGTTTTACGCATTCTTTGGTTATCCGCTTTGGCATAAGCATCGGAGGCACCAATTCTCCTAATGACGATTGTACTTGTCTTGATGGCAGAAAACGCCGGGGTACTATTATTGTTTCCTATTCGGGCCGGTATTTCGACTTTGGTCAGGTGCATACCATTACCTACGACAATTACTACATCAACGATAATCAGTTGACCGGCAGTGTACAGACTATGCTGGTTGATACAACAGTAACCGGCAACTGGCATTACAACGTTGTGGTTAATGACTCACTCAATATGAGTCCTGATCCGCTGAAGAGCCAGTTCATTGTATGGAACGGTTCTCTTGACCGCAAATGGATAAGTGGTTTCGGTACTCCGGACAGAGGCGATGATGCATTCTCTATTTCAGGTAATGCTACTATCACCCGTCCTAACGGCCATCAGTTCACTTTCAATATTTCATCGCCATTTGTATTTGCAATGAATTGCAGCTATGCGCAATCTGGTATTGCAACCATACTCGGGGCTCAAGGTAGCCGCGTACTTAATTATGGTACCGGTGGTTGCGATGCAAACGCCCAGGTAAGCCTTGGCGGAAATACTGTTTTCAACTTTACCCTGACCAAATAATTCCTTTTTTCCGGACGGATTATTTTTATCAAAGTGGCTTTTGCTTAAATGCAGGAAAGTAGTTGTGCGCAGGCATGCCTTATTTCATCCTCTGTAATGGTAAGTGGTGGCGCTATCCGTATGCACTCAGGTGCAAACAGAAACCAGTCGGAGAACAGGCCATGAGTAATACACCTTCTTAAAGTTTCAGATACTTTTCCGGCAGAGGATAATTCAATGGCCATCAACAAACCCTTGCTGCGCACTGTCCTGATTTCAGGATGCTTCAGCAGTGAAATAAACAGAGCTTCCTTTGCAGCCACACCGGCTACAAGGTGTTCATCCATCAGCACATGCATAGCCGCCATACCGGCAGCACAGCACAGCGGGTGTCCGCCAAAAGTAGTAATATGCCCCAATACGGGATTGAAGGTCAGCAACTGCATCAGCGCATGACTGGATACAAATGCGCCCATGGGCATTCCGCCACCAAGCGCTTTACCCAGCAATACGATATCAGGTACAATATTGGTATAGTGCTCAAAACCCCAAAGCTTGCCGGTGCGTCCAAATCCGCACTGTATCTCATCAAAGATAAGCAGGGTGCCGTTTTCGGTGCAGCGCCGGCGGAGCGAGGCAAGCCATTCAGGGTCGGGAGCTATTACTCCTGCTTCACCTTGTATGGTTTCTATGAGTACACAGGCGGTATGCTCATTAATGGCATCTATCAGTTCCTGCGAATTGAAATCATAATGCCATACGCCCGGCATCAGCGGCCTGAACGCGTTGCGCCAGTACTCATCACCCATCACGCTCAGCGCGCCCAGCGTGTTGCCGTGGTAGCCCTTGTTGCAACTGATGATATCGGTGCGGCCTGTTGCCCTTCGTGCGAGTTTGATAGCGCCCTCGGTAGCCTCAGCTCCTGAATTGGTAAAGTAAACACAATCGAGTTGCGCCGGCAGATGTGCCGCCAGCAATGCAGCATATTGCACCTGCGGGCTTTGAACGACCTCGCCATACACCATGACATGCAGGTAGCTTTCGGCCTGCCTGGTGATGGCTGCAACCACCGATGGATGGCTGTGACCAATATTGCAAACGCTTATGCCGCCTATCAGGTCAAGGTACCGCTTACCTTCAGCATCTATAAGGTAATTGCCCGATGCCGAAACGATCTCAATGCCCACCGGGGAAGGCGATGTCTGGGCTACATGCTGCTGAAATAACTGGCGGTTGGTCATTATATTATGGATGCTAAAGTAGTAGTGAGTAATTATAAAGTAAGTAACGTGTGGTAGTGATTAAAGTTCTCATCATCAAAGCACATAAAAGTAAGCTGCCTGATTGCGTGGGTGGTCTTATCAAAATCATTCAGGGCCTTCACAGCGATTACCGCAGCTTTGTCTTTCGGGAATCCGTATACGCCTGTACTGATATTGGGGAAAGCTATCGTTTTCACCTCGTAGCTGGTGGCAAGAAGCAGACTGTTGTAATAGGCATTATACAACAATGTCTCTTCATTATGTCCTCCACCCCTCCATACAGGCCCAACCGTATGAATAACGTATCGGGCCGGCAGGTTAAACCCTTTGGTGATCTTTGCCTCACCGGTCTGGCAGCCATTAAGCAACCGGCAGGCTTCAAGCAATTCATGGCCCGCCGCCCTGTGTATGGCGCCATCCACCCCCCCGCCACCCAGCAGGGAGTTGTTTGCCGCATTAACAATAGCATCAGCCGCTATCCTGGTAATATCACCTTTAAGAATACTTACCTGAATCATGATTAAACAAACAATATTAAACGCAAAGTTAGACTAAGGAACGATGATTATTCAGCTTGACGGCATGAAAAGGTTTATCTCTTTTGCTTTTTGTATCAGCAACCCATAAGCCGCTTCATAGTTATTGGGTATTACGCCGTCAAGAATAGCCTCCCTTATGGCTGTTTTAAGTACACCCACCTCACGCGAAGGCGTAAGGTTGAACATTGCCATGATCTGGTCGCCGGTTATGGGGGGCTGCCAGTTACGGATCTTGTCACTTTCCTCTACTTCTCTCAGCCGCTGTTTTACCAACTCAAAATTCTCCAGGTACTTCTTCACCTTCATCCTGTTCTTCGAGGTTATGTCACTTTCACAAAGCATCATCAGATCATCAATGTCCTCACCGGCATCAAACAACAACCTTCTCATCGCCGAATCAGTGATATCCTCCTTTGTAAGACTTATGGGGCGCAAATGCAGCGCTACCAGTTTGGCTACAAACTTCATATGCTCATTCTGCGGTAGTTTCAGTTGCCTGAAAATTTTCGAGGTCATCCGTTCACCTACTACTTCATGTCCATGAAAAGTCCAGCCATGTCCTTCTTCATATCGTTTGGTAGCTGGTTTACCAATATCATGCAGCAGTGCTGCCCAGCGCAGCCAGAGATTATCGCTTTTATCGGCCGTATTGTCTATTACCTGCAGTGTATGGTAGAAGTTATCCTTATGCCCCTTACCCTCTACTATCTCCACCCCCGACAGATCCGCCATCTGCGGAAAGAACTCCTTCAGCAACCCGCTCCTGAACAACAGATCCAGCCCTATAGAAGGCTTCCTGGCGGCCATAATCTTATTCAGTTCATCGGTTATTCGCTCCTGAGAAATGATACGGATCCTTTCTTTATTCCTTTTTATGGCCTCAAAAACATCATCAATTATGGTAAAACCCAGTTGTGTTGCAAACCTGATAGCACGCATCATGCGTAAGGGATCATCAGAAAAAGTAACATCCGGCCCAAGAGGCGTCCGAATCAGTTTCTGGTCAAGATCCTGAACCCCGTTGAAGGGGTCTGCAAGTTGGCCATAGTCAGCAGCATTCAGGCTTATAGCCAGGGCATTGATCGTAAAATCCCTCCTCTTCTGATCATCCTCAATAGTGCCTGGCTCAACCTCAGGTTTGCGGGAATCGGGTGAATAAGACTCTTTGCGGGCGCCTACAAATTCTATATCCAGGCCATCAATTCTGAATTGCGCCGTTCCGAAGTTCTTAAAAAAGTTCACCTGCGGCTTATGCCTGAAAGTACCGGCTACTGTATTAGCCAATTCAATACCATCACCAGTACAAACAATATCAACATCTTTGGTTGGTCTGCCCAGCAGTTTATCCCTCACAAAGCCACCAATAACATAACAGCTTACATTGAGCATTTCAGCAGCCTTGCCAATACGCTCAAATAACATTAATTCTTCTCTGGAGCAAACAATATCCATAATCGGGTGCAAAGCTATGGTAGCGAATTGAATTATTCGAAATTGAAAAAGCAATAATCAATTTTAACTAAATTAATTATTTGATTAGATTTATCTTTACCCCCATTAAGGTCGAAAATCTGAGCATGTCATTACCAAGGTTGTTTTTTGTAATCCTGTTGTGCAGCGCAATGCTGGGTTCTGCTCAGTTCTGTAAAGGGCAGGTAAATAAAGACTCATCCAAAACACAACCTGTTAATCCGGTAACTAATGAAAAGGCAGCGCCCCGGCATGATACACTCCAATCAGGAGCGAACTCCCCCACCAGCTCCGATAGCTTAGCTTATGCTCAAAGGCCGCACCGTTTTCAGCCAAATCCTAAAAAAGCAGGTCTTTATTCAGCTATCGTTCCGGGTCTTGGGCAGCTTTATAACCGCCAATATTGGAAGGTACCGCTGGTATACGCTGGCCTTACTGTTGCAGGTTATTATTTTGTTCAGAACCTTAACGATTATCAGGCTTACAGGCTGGCCTATATTGGCAGGATAAATAACCCCTATCCTACAGATAAATATGTAAATATATATACCACAAGTCAGTTGCAGCAGTTGCAAAACGATTACAATAAATTTCTTGATCTTACTGTATTGTTTACCGGCCTGGGTTATGCCTTACAGGTAATGGATGCTGTAACCTCAGCGCACCTGAAGAACTTTGATATTTCGCGTGATATATCCATGCATTTAAGACCAGTAATAACGCCCAATGGCCCTGGTCTTGGAATTGTAATGAATTATAAATGACCTTTCAGAGAAAGGGTTATAGTTTATTAATTTCCGCAATTACAGTTTTTGCTCTTTCATCAAGCGAGTGTTCTTTCTGAGCTCTGATATACCCTGCTTCCTGTATTGAAGCCCGCAATTGGTCGTTTGAAAGATAGTACTTTACCTGGGAGGCCATTTCATCGGGGCCGGCAAAAAATCCGGCTTCCTTATTTTCATCGAAGTACAAAACAGACTCTTCATTTCTTTCATGCAGCATAAAGCCCGAAGCTCCGGGAATGTGGAATGTACGGGAAGTGATCAGATCACCCGAAGAAGCACCCACGATCTGCTCAGATAATATGCCAAGATTAATTTTTGAGCATTGTATAGCTATCGAATATAAGTCACCCAGAACAGCAGTGTAAGCAACCGATTCTTTAATAATCGCTGAATCTGCTCTAAACCATTGCTCACCCCAGATTTTCAAATTAATATCCGGGCACTTTTGTTTCAACACTGTTAGCCAGTTTTCCTTTTTACGAGACCAGGTACCTATAAAGGAAACATCACATTGATATTTTAGCTGGTCTTCGGGACTAATGCTTAACTTTCTGTGTATTTCAGGATCGAAACCATGGGGTACAAAAACCGAGTTGTTCACTCCATAGGTTTTCTGCATGTCCTTAATGCCAAATGTCTTGGTGGTAAAAATAAGATCATAAATGGGTATCGCCCTGGGTATGTTGGGGCCATGGGCCGACATGCTTACATCGGGATAAAACAGGACGAGTCGAATATTCTTCGCCTTTGCATAGTTCAACGTTTCAGGCAAAACAAAAGTCCCCTTATAGACGAACAAAACATCAGGCGAGAAAGTATCAATCTTTTTTAAGATCGCATTATTGTACTCCTTTACATGCAGCGGTCTGATGCACCGTTCAAACACTTTAGTAATCTTGCTGCGTGTTTGCAAACTAATGAAATAAAATTCATCTATTATTTCAATAAGGCAACCCTGTCTGCCCAAAGCCTTGAACAGCCCGCCCGCATTACTACCTCTCCATAAAGGGCCAACAGTGAGCATTCTCATAATCTCAATACTATATTTTTTATTACCAAAAATATCAGATAGGTTGATAGGAATGTCACAACAATCTGAAGGTCGGAATAAGTTCCAAAAGACAGCATGATCAGGTATCCACCCATAATTATACCAGAAAGATTATATTCGGAAGCATAAAAATGGGTAGCATTCCAAAGCGCCGAAATAAATACGCCTAAAAGCATACAGCCCAAAATAGCACCAATCCATCCGAAATCAAGATAAAGCTCTCCGCCAACAGTCATATTTATTGAATTGTTGGAAACTCCGAAATCTGTTTTCGAAGCGACTCCAATCTCGAGTGCAAACCAGTTTCCGAGTTGAATTAATGGCTTATCGGGCCAAATGGCACGAGGAATCAAAGCAATAATAATAGGTGCAGAGGCTCTTCCATTATAAAATCCATTTTTATTTGTGAGTTTTACCACATTTGTGAGTTGGGCAACGTTTGAAGTCCTGATAAGCAAGCCTCCTTTCTTTGTGTCTTCTGGTTGCTCCTTTTGTTTTTGACTGCTGCCAATATTAGTCACAACATTTAAGAAATTCGATCTGTTGCTTTGGAGTTTTGTAAAAATACTGGAGAAAACAAAGAAAATTAGAACAAATGGGATCATGCGATAACTGAAAATATATTTTACATGGCGCTTGCCAATAAAATATCCAATAAACAAGTAAAATGTCGGCAATATCAATTCAAATCTAAGATATGATGTTAAAAGAGAAAAATAGGTTTCCAATAAGAAAAGAGCTAATGCATAATTTCTATATGTTTTACTGTCATTTTTAGCCCATAATCTTGCAAAAAATAATATCCCTATTGAATTTAACAAATCAAAAATTTTACCTATTTGGTTTTGTCGCAAAGCAATTCCACTGCCTATAATCAGCAATATATTTTGTATTATAAGAACATAGAAAATCCCACTAAGAATTTTAGGATTCTTCAGATCAAAAGCAATAGAAGGGAAACTTCTTGAATTATTTAAATTGTAGCCAATAAGGTAAAATGTATTTGAAATGCACCAAATTAAAGCGGCTGTATCAATATTAGCCGGAACAATGTAGCTATATGTCTTTATTTGGTCTGTAGATCCAATATGGCTAATTAAGCTAATATTTCCGAAATTAATTATTGTTACTCCTATATAGTAAATAAATTGAGGAGTAATCGATATGGTTTTTTTTCGCAAATGATTGATTGCAAGTATACTAAAGTGAATTATTTGGATAGTATATAAATCAACACCAGATCCCACCTGTGATGCAATTAAATATATTATCAAAAACACAACATTCAGCATACTACTATATTTTTGCTTGTTTAATTTGTATTTCTAATTCTTAACCTCATTTCTGATCTTTACAACTAATTCTCATTTTTTGTGTCTTACATAATATGTAATTGTAAAATGCTATCACTTAAAACAATGGAGAGCCGGCATACATTTACTATTCAGAATTCAGATTAGAGAAATGGTTTTGCCCCAACAAACTTAAATAATTCAGCATTACAGAAATTGGCATTTAATAGATTTTCAATTCCGGATCATGAAATCTATAAGCTGTTAATTAATTCGAAAATCTTTCATCCAAATATTCAATGATATACATCTCCAAATCTGGAGGGCATCATTTATTTCCAATGAATTCGTTTTTAATTTATGCAATAGTTTGCCTATATGGGCATCTGTAAGCAAGCTGTTTGATCTGAGTTGTTCGGAAACCCAATTTTGCTCTGCGTAGATTACATTTATTAATGGAGTAAAGAAACCAATTTTATCTTTTCTGTTGTAAACAATTTCCGGTAAATATTGTTTACATGACTCTCTGAGAATATACTTACGCATACCATTTTTCAAAAATTCTTCCGGCTTGATTTTTGCGATATATTCTGCTATCCTGTGATCAAGAAACGGCATTCTCCCTTCAATACTGTAAGCCATTCCGTTCCGATCGTCATAATGAACTAAATGCGGTATGTGTACACCGTATATTGATTCTTTCCAAACGTCATAAATATTGTTGTACTTATATAATGAAATCAGATTATTATCAACACTTTCGAGGAACTCAGACCTAATAATGCTTCTCCTTTTTATCCTTGATTTGGTTCTTAAATTAAATTCCATTTGAGGAAAAACAGATTTCAGCAAAGTACGCATCAAATAACTGCTGCCCAAATTCATACCATCAATATTCTCTTTGAAATTATTGAATTCAATTGATTTGAGTTGCATTGATAATATTGCCTGAGCCATATTATTATAACCAAAGAAAAATTCATCGGCACCCTGACCATTCATTACAACTTTGATACCTGCATTGGCCGCCAGTTCCATTAATGTACCATGAGCCAGAATTGAAGTATCTCCAAAAGGTTCTTCCTGAATTTTAATATATTTTTCAAGATTTTCCTGCAATGACAGCTTATTGATGTTTCTTCTATGTACAAAAAACTTAGTGGACGGAAATTTATTAATAACTGAATCTGCGTAAATCGTTTCATCAAATTTACTATCCGGCGACTGGGCTGTGAAAAGATGAATATCCTTGTCATAATAATTAGCCAGTATCCCTGCGATAATGGAAGAATCAATACCCCCGGATAAAGTTATACCGATCGGCACATCAGATAATGTTTCAGACAATACAGCATCAACAATACAATCATGCAGGCCCTTCTGGATGTTTTTATCAAAAGGCACCTTATCCTTATTATTTATGTTGGGTAATGTCCAATAGGATTTGGCGCTTATCTTTTCATCAGCTTCAGTTAACCATGCAAAGGTATCTACAGGGAAATGTTGGATATCCTTAAAAAACGTATGTACTCCCAAATGACCGTAATTGCCAAGAGCGAGATACTCTACAACGGCAGTAGTATCAAACGCCAATGTCTCTTTTTCGGCAATCAACGGTTTTATTTCACTTGACAATAGCCAGGTCTTACCAACACGCCTGACATATAATGGCTTTTGACCAAACCGACTTCTGCTAATAAACAGTTTCTTTGCTTCTTTATTCCATATTAAAATAGCCCACATACCAACCATCCCTTCAAGCATTTTTTCTTTCTGGATGCGGAACAGCTCAATTATAGTTTCGGTATCTGAATGGCCTCTGAAATTATGGTTTGGCAGGAATTTCTTCCTTAAATCAAGATGATTATAAATTTCTCCATTATAGGCGATTACATACCGACCGCAGGATGAATTCATTGGCTGATGGCCTAATTTAGATAATTCTAATATAGAAAGCCGGGTATGAGCTAAAGTAATATTATCATCATTATATATACCATTATCATCTGGCCCCCTATGCTTAAGCAAAGCCAAAGCATTGTTGCCAAATTTTAAACCCTCAGTTTTATTACTGCCCAAACAGCAAGCTATTCCACACATAAATCAATAACAAAGTTATTCACTGATAACTATTTTCAACAGACTATCTTATTAAACTAAATGATTATTTTATCGGCAACTAAAACAAAATGCAATTAACAATACACACCAGCAAAATTATAATCTACTTGTCTTTTCAATAAATTCAACAATGGGCATTACCTGCTTTTGCATGCAGAAATACTCCAGAACAAAACTTCTGATCCTCTCTTTATAACCACTATCATTCACTGCAAGCAGCGCATTACGGATAGCAACACATACATCTTCAGGTTTTGGAGAAGCTGCCAGGGATGCAATACCTTTCATTTCAAATGGCCTGAAATAATCGTTATTAATACCAAGCAGGAACAATCCTTTTTCAAGATATTCTCCAACTTTGTTTGGAGCGATCATCTTTGATTGAATTTTATTATAATATTCTTTCGAAAGATAAACCCCAATATCAGCATTATCCTGAAGTGAAAGCATCTGATGCCTGGTAACATAAGGGAATAGTTTTATCCGATTTTTTATTTTGCTTTTTTCAACCAATTCCTTAAGTTCATTGCAATATTCATTTTCCCTGATTCCGGTAATTATCAGCGCACTATTTTCATCATTTGCCAGTTCAAAAGCTTTGACAAGTTCTATAGTACATAATTGATTATTAACAGCGCCGGTGTAAAGCACTATTTTCTTATCTAAAAAATCAGGTGGTACGAGTTCTTTAAATGTTTCGAATGAGTTTTCAATTTCCCGACCTGAAATATATGCTGTATTTAGAATAGTAAAAGGCATAAAATTCAGCCTGCATCTGCCCGCCAGCCATGCAGACCTTTGAATTGAAGGTGTTGCCAGCAGGTCGGCCTTGTGGACTTTTTGAAATGTTCGTAGATTCCTGTAATAAGAAAGCGGGGACTTTAAAAAATCGCTGAAAACAAAATCAGCTATCTCAAGTGCAACATAAATCAGAGGGATATTATTACGGATATCTAATCCGCAATTAAAAGTAAACGGACAGAATGAAATTATTGCTTTAGGATTTTCTTTTGTAATGTTTCTGGCCCTCTCGGCAAATTTTCTTCTGAGTTTTATTCTTTGAATAGTACCTGCATCATAATGACGGCCAATGGATTCCAACTCAATGTTGCTTCCTAAATTCAATTCTGCCGGCACAAATGAATCAAAGGTAAGTATATGAATATCATATCCCAAATCTCTTAGGACCTGAGCAACAGAATAAACAGGAGGGAGGAAATCAGGGTGTACTAGAGTTAATAATAATATTTTACCATGATTCATTTTGCAGAACAAATATAATAATTAATACAATTTTTTTTATAGCGTTGGCTAGAGCAATAACAGAATTCAAATTTACATATTTTCTTTCAAATAGTACCACAATAACTGTTTAATTCTATAAATGAGCTTAAATAACGCCAGTTCGATGACATTTGTTATTATTCCACTTGATTATTGGGACAATCAACACTAATCCTGAAGGGATTACATGTTTATAGAAACAACTAAAGACACTGCACCGATGCCGGAGGTATCGCATGTTCTGAAGCTGAACCAAATATTTGGTTATACTATTTTGACAATCAATTATTAATACTCAGAACTTACGTTAATATATGCTGCTAAATTAACGTCAGTTCAACAATAAATTTGAGTAGAAACACCCTGTACCGCCTTTTTACGGTCAGACGGGGTTTCGTTAAGTACAGATCAGTACCGCATCTGCAACGTTATGCGGTCAGCGCTGAAGAAGCGGTGCAGCGCATAACCACCTGAAAAATCGTCGAACTCAGGTTAAATAGAATCCGATAATCTTCATCCCTGCCGTTTTCACATTACAATGCTTTAACTTTGCATCACGAAATCGGAAATTATGGCAGAAATACTGCAAAAAGTGGTAGAAGAGTTGAGGCAAGGAGAAGCATATGCTCCTTTTGCCGGCGACCCTAATGAATTTAATAAATATTTCTATATAGAAAGTTATGGCTGCCAGATGAATTTCAGCGACAGTGAAATTGTGGCTTCTATTCTAAATGAAGAAGGATTTGGCGCTACCAGCAATTTTGAGGAAGCAGATCTGATACTCCTCAATACCTGTTCGATAAGGGAAAAGGCTGAACAAACCGTAAGAAACAGGCTTCAGGTTTTCAGAAAGTTAAAAAACAACAAACCTGGAGTTCTTATTGGTGTACTGGGATGTATGGCAGAACGATTGAAAACTAAATTTCTGGAAGAAGAAAAACTGGTTGATATGGTTGTGGGGCCTGATGCCTACCGTAGCCTGCCGGGATTAGTAACCGAAGCCGGGACCGGCCAGAAGAGCATAAATGTATTACTGAGCAGGGACGAAACATATGCCGATATTTCACCGGTAAGATTGGATAGCAATGGTATTACCGCTTTTGTGACAATTATGCGAGGTTGTAATAATATGTGTGCTTTTTGTGTGGTGCCATTTACAAGAGGAAGAGAACGGAGCAGGGATGTAGCAAGTATAATAAATGAATCAAAAGACCTTTTCGATCGTGGTTTCAGAGAAGTAACCCTGCTTGGTCAGAATGTAGACAGCTATTATTATACAGATGAAGCCGGGAATAATATCGATTTTGGGAATCTGCTGGAAAAAGTTGCCGGGATTTCCCCACTGTTAAGGGTAAGATTCAGCACCTCACATCCTAAAGATATCACAGATGATGTATTAATGACAATGGCTAAATATGACAACATCTGCAAATATATTCATCTGCCGGTTCAAAGTGGCAACACAAGAATCCTTAACTTAATGAACCGTACCTATACCAGGGAATGGTATCTGAATAAGGTAAAACGCATACGTGAAATTATGCCGGATTGCGGCCTGAGCACTGATGTGATTTCCGGATTTTGTACCGAAACTGAAGAAGATCATCTGGATACTTTATCAGTAATGGAGCTTAGCCGTTTTGATATGGCCTATATGTTCTCCTACAGCGAACGTCCGGGCACACTGGCTGCAAAGAGATATACAGATGATATACCCGAAGATGTAAAGAAAAGAAGACTCATAGAGATTATCAATCTTCAGAACTCACTATCCAGGGAAAGCTATAAAAACGATATCGGCAAGACATTTAAAGTGCTTATTGAAGGGGATAGTAAAAAGAAAGATACTGAATGGTGTGGCAGAAACTCTCAAAATAAGGTTGTGGTATTCGCGAAGGATAACTCGGATCTGAAAAAGGGCGATTATGCGAATGTAAAAATTACTTCAGCTACATCAGCAACATTGATGGGGCATATAATATAATATGGCAGTACTGGCATAAAACGATTTTATGACCAGGCATGAAGGCGGTATAAAGCATCCCATTAAAAGCTCATTACCATTGAAACTGATTAATTAAGATCTACAATTAACATGGACATTCAAAGCATAAAAAACAGGTTTGGGATCATCGGGAATTCTCCTGCACTGAACCACGCTTTAAATACAGCAGTTCAGGTAGCTAACACCGACCTTTCGGTACTGATAGTAGGAGAAAGCGGTGTGGGTAAGGAAGTATTTTCGATGATCATTCATGCACTGTCGCCCAGAAAACACAATCCCTTTATTGCGGTTAACTGCGGAGCTATACCAGAAGGAACTATTGACAGTGAATTATTCGGGCATGAAAAAGGTTCGTTTACCGGCGCTGTAGATAGCCGTAAAGGTTATTTTGAAACTGTAAACGGTGGTACCATTTTCCTTGATGAAATAGGCGAGATGCCATTAGGCACCCAGGCACGCCTGCTTCGTGTGCTGGAAACCGGGGAATTTATACGAGTAGGTTCTTCGAAAGTACAGAAAACGGATGTACGTGTAATTGCCGCAACAAACAGGGACCTGCTTGAATATACGCAGGATGGAGATTTCAGGCAGGATCTCTATTACCGCTTAAGCACTGTGCCAATCAGGGTTCCTGCACTTCGCGACCGTAAGGAAGATGTGCCATTACTATTCAGAAAATTTGCCGCAGACTTCGCCGAACGCTATAAAACACAATCTGTTCAATTGGATCCGGCAGCGCAGCAAATGCTGACCAATTACTACTGGCAGGGCAATGTGCGTGAACTGAAAAATATTGCTGAACAGATTTCCGTATTAAGTACCGATAAACAGATAACAGCAGATGTACTGCAACGATTTTTGCCGCAACGCAATACTACCAGAAGCCTGGCGCTTATTGGCCAGGGTGGCTCTTCGTCAATCGGGTCCGGAGGCTCAAATGCCGACTTCAATACAGAACGCGATATACTGTACAAGCTTTTCTTCGATCTGAAAAAAGACATGAACGATCTGAAGCAAATGATCTATGATGTGGCGCATCACCAGGGCTATACTCCTGTTGAACCCTCATCCAATACACTCATGCCGGTTTATAACGAAAGTGATTCAAGCGGTACGGCAAGTTATAATATCAACACACCTATCCTGCTCGACTCAAATGATCATCATGAAGATGTAGAAGAAACCTTATTGCTGGCCGACCGGGAAAAAGAATTTATTACCAAGGCGCTTAAAAAGCATAAGAGCCGCAGGCGCGATGCTGCAACTGAATTGGGCATTTCGGAACGGACATTATACCGAAAAATAAAGGAGTATGATATAAATGAGTAATAAAATTTAACAGTTAAATCGGCTCTTAGAGCTTATTTTTACAAACCATATGCAGTTTAAAAAGCTATTATTAATTCCGTTCTGCCTTTTCTTCCTTTCCGGCTGTGGCATTTACAGCTTTTCGGGGGCACATATAGAAGGTAAGAACATTAATATACATGCTTTTGAAAATAAAGCGCTCAATGTGGTACCTAGTCTTGCCACAACCATTACCAATAAGATAAGTAGTCGTATTCTGTCTCAAACAGGTTTAACACCGGTTACCCGGGACAATGCCGATTACGATATGACGGGGGCCATTACTACCTATGCAGTTTCTGTTACAGCGGCCACTGGTGTGCAGGTAGCCAGTAAGAACAGGCTTACATTAAGCGTTCAGGTTACATTTAAAAACAAGATAAATGAAAAGGCGAATTTTTCGCAAACATTTACCCGTTTTGCCGATTTCGATGCTTCCCAGATACTCCAGAATGTGGAGGCTACTTTGATAGAAGACATAGGCAATCAGCTTGCTGATGATATTTTTAATAAAGCTTTCGTAAATTGGTAGCCTTAAACAATATGACAGACCAATCTTCAATAAATTTTATTTCATCTGTATTATCAGGAAAATCTGCTCCCGCCGAAACTGATAATGAGAAAATTGCATCATTGATTGCGGTCTACCCATACTTTGTACCAGCCAGATATCTTGGTATCCTGTCTGATCATTTAACTAAGCCATTAACGCCTGCAATGAAACAGGCTGCGCTGCCCTACCGCGGGAATTGGATCCTCTTCAATGATTTTCTGAATGTAAAAGAAAGAGCCCAAAACCTGCCACCCGCTGAAGCTATAACAGTACCTCAACCGGAATTAATAGCCCCTGTAACAACTGCCCAGACAAAAGAAAATACTACGGTTGTTGCTGAGGAAAAAGCAATGGAGAAAGAAATTATTGCTGAACCTGTTGTTATTATTATTGAAGAAAAAAAAGAACCGGTAGTTGTTGAAATTGTTGAAGTTTTGGAAATACCAGCCGAAATTATTGTTACTGAGGTTGAACCGGAAATATCACAACTTGCTGAAGAATCATTGATTACCCCGGTTTTTTCGCAGGATTATTTTTTGCATGAAGGAGAAAAAATATCAGAAGAAATTTCTTTTGAATTAAAAGACCTGAAACCTGAGGTTTATACCACTGAGGAAGACAAATCTCTGATGGTTATGATGAGTTTTTCGGAGTGGTTACTGCATTTCAAACATTCGGCCGAAAGAGAAAAGGAAGAAACCAAGGATCAAAAAGCCCTCAAAACCATGTGGCAGAAAGAAAAATTAGCCGCCGCCATGGAAGAGGAAAATGAAGAAATTCCGGAGAAAGTATTCGAAATGGCCGTTAATTCTATCAGTAAAGAAGAAGGACTGGCAAGTGAAACATTAGCCAACATATATATAAAACAAGGCAAATATGACCAGGCAATTGAGATGTATCGCAAATTAAGTTTGCGAAATCCTCAAAAAAATGCTTACTTTGCCCGAAAAATAGAAGACGCTTTAAAGGATAAACAATCATGATACCAATAATTACCATTTTAATTTTGCTGGCCTGTGCGATACTAGGTTTTTTCATTCTGATCCAGAATCCAAAAGGAGGTGGGCTTTCAGGTTCGTTTGGTACTATGAGTTCCCAGGTAATGGGCGTAAAGCAATCGAGTGATGTAATGGAAAAAGGAACATGGACAATGATCAGCATAATCGCAGGTCTTTGTGTTATTTCCGTAATGTTTTTCCAGAAGCCACAGGGAAACGACAATAACGGCAACAAAGCAGCTCAATCGAAATCTGCTCCGGCCAAAAAAGGAAAATAATACCGTTACTGCTAATACTTTCAGTTACCAACCATATTTTCGGAATAATCTCAATTGTTCAAAACAGTTGAGATTATTCTTTTTGTATGATACCTAAGGAAGCAATTGCCTTTTGGGACAGGGTGCATACTTCCAGCTTAGCCTAACTGCAAACAACCTCCCGTTTCTTTGTTGGCAGTATCTATTTCATGTGTAAAGTGTGATTTATGCAATTAATTTATGGATCTGTATAACAAACAGGCGTAAACTAATGTGAACCTTTGCGGATAATCACATAAAGGCATGCCAACCCAAAAAAAGTATCATCCTGTTGTTCAGGAACTAGTGCAATTGATCAGCGCCAACAAATGGCAGCCCGCTTTTGAGAAAGCTATTAAGACAGCTAATAGTAAAAAGGTACCACTCATTGCCCATGTCAGGACGTTGGATAATTACCTGGAATGGATCAATGGATTCCTGTACTGGATACCCAGAGAAACATCTTCCGGGCAAAATGTTAATGACCATCTTAGCGCATTCTATTTTATAGCCGACCAGGAACCGGTTTTGTCGTTACAAAACAAAAGAATACCGTATGACAAAGCGCCTGCACTTACGCCCTTTTCTAAATGGCTGGCGCATTATGCCACCGAAATAGGGTTATTCCTCGACACTCATGAATCGTTGACAGCAGAGTCGGAGCAAACTTTCTACGATTCTCCTTATTACAACATGAATGAGTATGTAAGACCACATGGAGGCTGGAATACATTCAATCAATTATTTGCGAGGCATTTCAAGCCCGGATACCGGCCCATTGCAGCCGTTTCGGACCAAACCATAATTGTATCTCCGGCTGATTCTACATTTGGCGGGCAGTGGGAAATCAGAAAAGACTCGCACATAACTGTAAAGAAACTGAACTGGAAAGTAAGTGAACTGCTGGAAGGAAGCCCCTACAAAGATCGCTTCGAAGGCGGACTATTCATGCATTCGTTTCTTGGCCCTACTGATTATCACAGGCAACATGCCCCGGTAGGAGGAAAGGTGCTGGAAGCCCGTGTTATTCACCAACAGGTATACCTTGAAGTTGAAGCAGTAGAATCAGAGGACACTACCGGCACACATTCCTTACACCTTAAAGCGGCTTTTGACTCCCTGGATACCCCCGGATACCAATTTGCCCAAAGCAGGGGTCTGATAGTACTGGATACTGCCATAGGCCTTGTAGCTGTTTTACCCATTGGCATGTGTCAGGTATCATCTGTTATCATTACTGCCGAGGTTGGTGTTACCGTTCGAAAAGGAGAAGAGCTATCTTATTTCCAATTTGGAGGGTCGGATATCATACTCTTATTTGAGTCTTCAGCCAACGTTTGTTTTAGTGCGCAGCGAACACTGCATTACAAAATGGGTGCCAGGATAGCACAGGCATACCCGGTTATTGAGTAGACATTTTAGCAGTATGATCTTGCAGAAAATAAAAATAGTGGCCTACTGGTTAGGTGGCAATATCGACATTAAAAAGTTGAAACAGGTCTATGTCGGTAAAATTCACTCCGGATCCTCAACAGAAATCTTTATAAAAAAAGGCGATTGCTCCTATATCTGTGTCCAGAATTATGGTGATGTATCATTTTCTGATTGCGATGAAAAATCCATCCTGGAGTTTATATCCTTTCTAAAACCTTTTATTGATGTGCCTGTTTTGACCGGCAAAGAATATATGGAGGATTTTGAGGTTGAAATAAACCCCGGCCAACCGCTCAATTTTGAATACAATTCCATGCAGGTACCGGTAATCAGCGCGGATGTGATCAAGATAGCTATGCTGAATGTAAGCCAATCAGTAGTCCTCGACTACTTTACCGAGTTGTGTCAAAACATCCTGTTCGAAACCAATAAATATACACAAGAGCTTGAATTAAGGGGCAAAGTCGGCATTTCAAAAACCCAGTTGATGAAGCTGGTCGGCAAAACATTGAATATACAAAACCGTATCACCGATAGCCTGTATTTTCTCGATGCGCCCGATACTGTATGGGAGGATGAATATTTATCCGAAATCAATGGCGGTTTGTCCAACACTTTCAATCTTAAAACCCGCTTCAAGGAAATAGAGTATACCTTGAAAATCATTGACAACAACCACCAAACTTTTGCCCAACTCGTTCAGCACCGTGATGCCAACAAACTGGAATGGATAATCATTTTGTTGATTTTCTTTGAAGTACTGAATACCCTTGTCGGAAAGTATTTCTTTTAATCAGGCATCCGCAGATTTTTGCATGCTTCTTTCTTTCAATGAATAATAACTTCCCTCTGCAATTATACTGACGTTTAAATTTTCAACAACTATAGCGACACTACCTGTTGCGCTATTTATATTAGTTGTTCCCATTTTACTCCCATCAATAAGTATTACCATCCCCGACCCTATGCATGTCGCACAGTTGCCTTCCGAAATTATTAAGGCAGTATCCTCCCCCAGACCAATTCCCAGGCAGCCGGGATTTAGTATAACCGCATGTGCCAGTCTTGCAAAGCGACCTCTTTTAATAAAGTGGGTATCTACAATCACATCTCTTATCAGATTAAAGCCCTTGGCAATTTTAATATCATTCTGGTATAGCGCTTCCCTGATCAACCCACCCACAATAATTGTTTCCGGCATAACCATTGCTCCCGCACTGGTGCCTCCAACAATAAAATGTTTATCAGAATAGTATTTTTTGGTAACGGCAGCCAGCAATGGTGATGCTGCTATCAGGTTAATTAGTTTATTCTGGTCACCACCTGTGAAGAAAACAGCATGAGCTTCTTTAAGGCGCTTTATAGAATCAGGGTTGGAGGCATCTTCTTTGTTTTCTACTTTTATAAATCCAACATGGGTAAACCCAACTTTCCTGTAAGAATTTATGTACAGATCCTCCATCTCTTCAGGTATAGAAGATGCTGATGCAATTATTTCGATTATATGGTGAGCGCGTGGTATTTTCGATATTAACTTACCTAAAATTTCGAAATGGGATAGGGCATCCTTATCAGTTTCAATTTTTAGATTTTCGCCGTCTACTTTCTCTTCTCCTTTTTCTTCATGTCCGCCTATTAATATCAGGGTTCCTTTGGGTATCATGTTATCGGTATGATTTAATGAGTTCGGTAATACGGCGCAGGCCCATCTTCAAAATTTCTTCATCAGGCCCAAAAGAGATCCGCACATATTGTTCAAAGTGAATGTCCCCGTTTTTTTGCCCGGGATGAATGTCAAACATATATCCCGGAACAACCACCACTTTACGTTTGAGCAATTCCAGGAAAAAAGTACCTGCATCATTCAAAGGAGGTGGAAGCATACTAATATCGGCCCACACGTAAAACGTGCTGTTGGCATCTGTTGAGCATATCATTCCGTTTTCCCGCAGCGACTTCAATGTAATTCTTTGTTTCCTGCTAAATACCTCACGCAACGCCTGTGTTTCCATATCAGCCCTTTCCGGCTCAAGCAACTGAAGAGCCGCTCTTTGTATGGGCATGCTTGGTCCCCCATCTATTCCGCTTGCTGCACGTCCCAGGTCTTCAATTATATCTTTTGGCGCCAGTACCCAGGCTAGTCTCCAACCCGGATAACGGAATGATTTTGTAAGACCATCCACAATTAACACCTGGTCTGAATTCACATTTTCCACGTATGCGGCAGCCGATACCGGCGCATTGGCCGCTTTCCCGTCCTCATAAATAAAGTGTGAATAAAATTCATCGATAATCAATGCACAATTCTGTTCTCGCGCTATCCTTAAGTGAGCATTCAGTTCATCACCTTTTATTACATGGCCGGTGGGATTACATGGGTTGCTGAAAAGGAATGCATCCAGCTTTAACTGATTTATGGCTTCTTCAAATTCGCCGGAGGAAATTGAATAGTTGTTCTCCTTTTTCGATGGGATACGTACTGCAGTAATACGCTGCGCCTGGTTATTGATCAGGTCTTCGTAGGCTGGGTATTCAGGCACCTTATAACCCAACCTTACCTGCCCGAGGATAGAAAAGATCTGGGTAAGTACAAGACGGCCCCCCATTGCAATACTCACATTGTCTGCTGTATATTTATCGCTTTTGTTTTTCCGGTATAGCCGGTTGTAATGCCCGGCAATAGATCTTCTTAAAGCAGCCATTCCATTCAAAGGTCCATACCTGTCGTCGCCCGGCTCAATTGTAAAATTAGTAATTCTGGGTGGTGCGCCCATCATTTCACCCACCTCAGGCTCACCTTGTCCAAGATTCGCCCACTCAGGATTGCAATTATAAAAGCCAAGTTTAACGGCTTCATCCATTACCCAAATAACGCCAATGTCTCTTATTTCCTTGAACGTTCTTTCCTTTTTTAGCAATATGCACATATCCTCATTGTAGCTACCTTTATCATATGGTAGCTAACCTGTAAAGTTGATCCATTTCACAGGAATATGCTTTACACAACTTATGGTATATGTTACATTATTCACACGTCCGTGATATGATTATCAGGAGTGATTAATGCTAATGAACTATCTCTAAAATCTGATTGAATCATTTAATAAATGCGCTTTTAAGTTGGCTACCATATGCATTAAATTATTTTTATCGTGTGATTTAAAAATACACTATTCAGGGGAAATACAGATTAGGCACTTCGCAATAAGTTGTAAATTTGAAAAAATCAGGGACTAGTATGAAATTTTTTGTAACCATATTGACACTGCTCATAGCTGCAACTGTGTCGGGACAAACCAAAGACAGAAGGGCAGAACTTGACATTGCAGGACGGGTGAATGAAATCTCTGTTTCGCCTGACGAGAAAATTTGGCTGGTGACTGCCACTGGTAGCACATACTATACTGACCGCATTGGTTCAAGTTGGCATTATGGAAAGTCGCTGATAAATAATAAGGATGAATACGGTACTAACAACCCTCATCTTGAAAGAATTTCGTTCTTCAATAATGACACTGCAATAATGACCGGCTATATTTCAGCTACTATTAATGCTCTAAAGAATAATGGATACTATCTGACTAAAGATGCCGGCAAAAATTGGGAACTTCTTGATTATGGCGGTAACTCCTGGATTTACACAATTTATACAGACAAAAATGGTAATGCATGGATGGGTGGCCTGTCAAAGGAGCTTTATTACTCCAACAACTTTGGACAGAGTTGGACTACAATAAAATTGCCGTATAAATCGTCAGATAGAACATACGGCATTTACATGGTCAATACAAATAGTGGTATTGCAAGTTCAAACCACAATGAATTATTAACAACCGAAGACAATTGGAAATCAGTAACCTATTTAAAAACGCCCCTAGATCAAAAAAAGTACCATGAGGACGAATTGATGGGATCTGTTGACAATAGAATATCTAAAATACTAAAATGGAACGACTACATTGTAGTAAATCAACATGGGCATATTTTCTACTCAGCGACAAATTACATTGATTGGAAATTATTTCCAATTGCAATTATTGACTTTGAGCTGGATATTAATTCGAATAAACTCTTTGCAGTAACAGAAAGTTTGAAAATCGCATCTTTCTCCTCACCAACCAAATTTGAGAAATTAAGTAACAATCAACTTTCAGGTTTCCCAATTAACATTAAGGCAGTCAATAACTCTCTGTATTTGGTGTCTTATGGAAATGAGGTTTACAAAGTGAATGAAAAAGAATGGACGCATACATTCCCTTATACAACAGACAAAGGAATTCCAGAACCACATATTGTAAAACAGGGCACAAAATTGGAATGGGGAATTAATAGAAATCAGATTTATTTAGCAGACATAAACCAGCATAATTGGTACAGAGAATATGTTCTTGATTTTAGTGTCGCTGATTTCAAAGTCTTAAATGATAGCGAAGTAATCATTTGGGATGGAGTACAAAACAATTACCGATATTCTATCCACAACCATATTCCCAAACTTTACTTCCCCGACAACCCTATCAAACATTTTTTAGAATCACAGGTACAATGGTTTTCAATAAAATCCGGCATTCAAGGATGCTTCCAGAGTTCAGTCAATGAAGTTATATACAGCAAGGCAGACGATTCAACATTTGCAACTACAACTTTCTCAGTAAATAATAACCAAGGTAAAGACAACTCAACGTTCAGGAATAAGGTAAAAAGCAATATACTTTCAAATAATTTAATCTCAATTGATTCAAGACCATCGGCAATTCCTTTATTAAAGGACTTTCAAATCACTGAAAAGGATAAAAATAATTATTTAACTTTAGTTGACAATCAGCTTAATAGCAATGGGGCTAATAATTTTAGCGGCAAAAAACAAATAAACAAAGAGTTTTATTATGCTGTTCCTGCTACGTTAGACACTTTAGAAAGCTCAATTGTCGCAACCATTTTAAATCAGCAGGAAGGATTGGTGAGTACAACAAGCCGTTGGATTACCATTCAAATAGTCAATCAAAAATACGATACGCTTAGTATTACACGGGATTATTATGAAAGCTCTCTACCCTGGCATCTTCCCTGGAAATTTAAATACAATGGTTTATACTTTAATTGCTACAATATTGAGTTTTCCAGGTTCATTAATTCTTGCATCCCCGAAAACTTTATTGGCAAAGAAGAATTCGACAATAGTATTTTAATTATGCAAATCGCTGATTACTTATATAACAAATCCTGACAAACATTATTGAAAATAGTACCCACAAATAACATTTTGATCCCAATAATATGAATAAAAAAAATCCAGCCCAGTGGGAGAATGGATTTCTTTTGTCAATGGTTATCAACCAGTCGCTGATCAATGTTTTTGAACTTGTATACGGCAAGGATGTCATAGTCCGAACCAATTTATTGAAGATTTATAAGCCTTGGAAGAATTTCTTAGCTTTGCAAAAAGAGGATATGTCAATACTTGACCATTATAGCGGAGATATTAACTTGCTTTGTGCCAGCCACAAGGTGAGACGACTTTATGCTTTTGGTTCTGTCTTAACTGAAAAATTCAATACAAACAGCGATATAGATTTAATTGTTGATTTTGATCCCATTGATGTTGCAAATTATGCTGACAATTACTTTGATCTTAAATTCTCTTTGCAGGATATTTTGCACAGATCAGTTGATCTTCTCGAAGAAAAAGCATTAAAAAACCCCTATTTCAGGCAGGCAATTAGCCAAAACCGTAAACTTGTTTATGGACATTGATGTAAAAATATGGCTTTACGATATTTTGAATGCTATCAATGAAATCGAAAGTTTCTTTATTGATATTCCCAAAGACTTCTTTATTTATCAAAGTGATTTGAAGACTAAACGAGCAGTAGAAAGAAATATTGAAATTATTGGAGAAGCAATGAATCGTATTTTGAGCCAAAATAATTCTTTTCAACTTTCAAATACCAGAAAAATTGTTGATACCAGGAACAGAATTATTCATGGCTATGACACTGTTTCCGACGATATTATTTGGGGCATTGTGATAAAGCATCTGCCTGTATTGAAATCTGAAATAGAAAAGTTATTGGATAGGTAACCGATAAGCCATAAAAGTTAATGGAATAAGCCCTTAGGAACGTTGACGAAATAAGTTCCACCATATTGCGAAGTTATATTTCTTTTATTAACTGCCATAGCTTTAGCGAAGGCATGTTATTAACTGCCATAGCTTTAGCGAAGGCATGTTTTATGAGGCATGCCCGCAAGGGCACG
>CAIUZK010000224.1 GCA_903903635.1 uncultured Bacteroidota bacterium | reverse complement strand
TAATGTGTTTCACTGGTATTTTTCTTTCACTTCCGTTGTTTTTTTCTGTACTCATTTTTTATGTATATTGTTGGTTACTTTGTATTTGCCGGGGACGCGTCCCCGGCGTTTGTAGATTGCGCATGCGTGCATGAGCGCCTTTAACCTTATTAATAATTGCAAAAGTGACCGCGGTGCCGAAGTAATCGTCTGCTCCGGCACCGGCAGTCATTAATTTCAAGTGGAACTGCTTGTTCCATGATTCGTGAAAGCATCGCCAAACTGGTGGAAGAAATCAGCGAAGTCATACACCACGAGGTAAACTCCCCCAGCTTCGGTTACAAGCGCCTCAAGTTCCCGCTGTGCTTCACTTCTTTCATATTGGGGCTGTACCAGTTCTACAAGCAGCTGTGTACCGAGGAATTCAGTAACTAATACATCCCTGGGTTCAGGATTCAGTCCTTCATCCTGATCAGGCTTTGTTTCTTGTATATCTATCTGGCACAATGAATAAGCAAGGCATGTTGCGATAGCCATAATATTGCCCGAATAGGTACTGTAGTCAAAAGTTGAAATTTCCTTTAATTCCTTTTTTAAGTCTGCGTCGGTATATTGGCAGTATCTTTTTGCTAAGTCTGTAAAGATGTCTTGTGCCCATTTCGGGTCTGTTTGGTAAATCGTATTTGTTTGTTGCATAGTTTTTTTAATTTGTTTATTTAGGTTTAAACCTCTTTTACGCGCCGGCCGTTGAGGCCGGCATCTTTAGATGCGCTTGCGCGCCGCTGTTGTTGGTCATGATGTGTCTGCGATCTGGGGAGTATCGCTAAATGTTTGTAGCTGTAGCTGGTGCAGGAGGTCTGCAAGCCCTGTGACTGTGTAGTATTTATTGCCTGTAGTCAAAATGTGATCCTCCAGATTTAGTTGGGCCATGCTACGATTGTATCTGGGGTGCTTCATTTCTGCATATATAATGGTATCTTGATAAACGGATTTGAATGTCATACCTCTGCGTGGATTACGGTTAGTATATCCATCACACCGGGCATCGGGGGTGGTGTGAATGACCTCTGGTGCCTTGAAGCTGGTGAAGTGCAGGTAATCCTGGACAGCTTTTATGTTGCCGGCATAACTGTCCAGGTTATAGTCTGCCTCGATCAATTGGTATATTGCCAGGGCCGCGCTGATGGGTTCGTAAAATTTATACATCGCCCATTTCAGTAGCTGTATAGCGTATCTGTTGTCCATTATGCCCTCCTTTGGTTTTGGGTGATAGAATTACGTGTAGTGCGTATTGCAGAAGGTGCAGCTTCAAGTTCCGAACGTTTATAAAAAACGCGGTTACCCAGCCGATAGCCCTTCAAAAGCCCAGATTTAGTATAACTGTTTAGAGTCGGAAGGGAGATATGAAAATATTCCGCGGCAGCTTCACGGGTAAGTATATTATTGGCTTGTTCGTTATCAGGCGTAACAGTTTGTTGTGCAAATGGCAATTTGGCCATTTCGGTTCTTACAGCCTCTGATATGACTAATTTTAACTGCTCCGGTGATGTAATAATAAATTCTTGCATTGACCTCGTTTGTATTTGAGATCAAATGTCTAAACTACTGCGCGCTAATTTTCCGCGCGGTTCGGTTCAACCTTCCGCGCAGTTTCCGCAGAAATCAAGGTCTAATTGTTCTTACGGTTGTCGACGTAATTATCGGAAAATGGCAGTTTAAAAACACCATTTGGATAAGATTTTCTGTTCCTGCCGAAGTAGTCTTCTAAAGTACGGCGTGCAACAATATTTCCTTTATCACTATGGATGTCAAAAACTGTTAGCATCACTTTACACGTTGCGGAGAAGTTTGGATATTCTTGCAGGTAGCCCTTAGTAACCAGCTCGGAAATAATAAAACCAAATTCCGCTGGTGTACCAGTCCATTTTAATTTTGTCTTTGTTGACATAAAATCGTCTGTGCTTTCTTTTTCAACCTGTTCATTGTTGTTCGAAATTGAAGGATGCTCTGAAATATTAGATGTTAGGGATATTTTTTGTAGCCGAATGTCACGCAGTAACAAAGAATCCGCGACACCCCTTGATAAGCTCATCAGAGTAAATCGAATTACGTTGCGGTTTAAAATCTTAGTTCCCCCAAATTCAGGCACTAATAAAAAATAAAGCAGTTCCTTTAATTTTATGTCGGGGTCTTGTTGGTTGCAGTAAAATCCTATTGTATGGGCTTCCCATTTTATTACCGGCTTTTGTATTATGTCTACCAGATCGATGATTTCATCAATGGTATCTTGTTTGTAATCATTCTCAATATTCTGGATTGTTGATTCAATCACCTGCAATACATCACCGGCCATTTTCAACTTACGGTCAAAATCCTCTACATTCATGGTGTAGTAAGTGCTTTTAATGTCTGCGATTGGGTTACGAAGAATTACATCTCCGTTATTCATAACTTCTGTAAGTGAACTATCTAAATCTAAAGAATACTCATTTTCCAGAAAATTATTTAACTCACTAATTAATTCTGAGTAGTCAGTTTGGGCAAATTCAGACCTGTGAATTTTTTTTAGCTCTAATTGTATCGACGGGATAACTGGTTCCATAAAATTATTTTTTTGCATCTTCATTTTTTCTTTTTTCCCAATGGTCTTTCATTATCTGTGCGTGTTCAGACGGCGTAACTTTTATATATTTTAGAAAAGCTTTTTCTGTCTTGTGACCTGTAATAGACATTATTGTAAGAGACGGCAAACCGGCGCGAAATTGGTTCGTAGCGAAAGACCTTCTGGCTGTATGCGTACTTATCAACTCGCATTTTTGAGAACGGACTATAATACTTTTCCCTCCTTTGGTAGAAGTAATATCCACTTCAACTTTTAGCTCATCGACAAGCTTTACAACGTCTTTAATATACTTGTTAAATTTCTGATTAGTTATGGCCTGTGGTAATTGTCCATTGTATTTCGCGAGAATATTTTTCACAACGTCATGTACAGGAATAACCACGGCACCACCTGTTTTAATTTGTGTAGTTTCTATAAACCCATCTTTGATTTGATTAGGTTTCAATATAGAAAAATCAGAAAAACGTAATCCTGTGTGACAACCAACAAGAAACATATCACGCACTCGGTCAAGACGAGGGCTGATAGAGAGGTCTAACCCTTCTATTTTTCTAAGTTCATCTTCTGTGAGATATACATTTTGTGCGTCTTCCCGTAATACTACGAATTTTTTACTTCTAAAAGCGAGATTTGTGTTATACCCGGCTTCGGTGGCTTCATTCATTATAAGTTTGATGGTCTGAATGTGTTTGCCGATTGTGTTAGCACTGAGTTTTATCTTGTTTGTTAGGTAATCCTTATAATCGTTATAAAATTCAAGGTCGATTGTATCAAAATTAATAGGCCTTTTACTTATTTTTTTAAACTCATTCAATTTATTTTGTAAGGTTGTATAAATTTTGGGTGTGCTTTTTGTAATTGCTTTACCCGTTTTGGGATTTATGCGTAACCCACCAGCGGCCTGATC
>CAIUZK010000223.1 GCA_903903635.1 uncultured Bacteroidota bacterium | reverse complement strand
CGTGCCCTTGCGGGCATGCCTCATAAAACATGCCTTCGCTAAAGCTATGGCAGTTAATAACATGCCTTCGCTAAAGCTATGGCAGTTAATAAAAGAAATATAACTTCGCAATATGGTGGAACTTATTTCGTCAACGTTCCTTATCAATTTTTACGGTTTTTATATTCATTGAATTTAGCCCAGTCGTCAATTCATATTACCAGTTATGGTTCAGCCTGTAACGCCACATTACATCGAGTGTAATGCTGTGTTCATATTTGAATGTGGGCGAATTTTGTATTGATAGAAACCAGGGCTGGTAGAGCAGGCCAATGTGCAAGGATTTACCGAGACGGTAGTAGGCTGAAAATGAGGCTCCGGCAGTTAAGTTCCGGTAATTGTGTAGAACATAGGTTTTATAATCATGACTGCTGTCGTGAATATATTTGTTTTCATTCCAGGAATTTTTGCTGAACGAGAGACCGTAACCAAGATCGAAGCGATGGTAGGAATAATTATTTTTAAGGTTAATAAATATACTGCTTAGGTTTACAATGTTGATGGTGTCGCCATAGCGATCGTAGGCAGCAGGAACCGGTATTGGCAAATTAATTGCTACGCCTGCCTGCAATGAGAGGAACTGGTTATTTTTGTAGTAATAATTACCACCCACTGATACACCATAAAACCCAAAACCGGATATTGACTTATTATCGTTGAAGTAAAAATTGGTGGCATAAGGAATTGAGCAATTTAAGGTAGTCTCATTTTTCTTCATTGGGGCAAACCGGTTGTATTTAAGATCCAGCGGATCGTTCATATTGACATACACCCTTGATTTGTAGCTATACCTGTTTGGGTTGGAGCCATCGAGCAGGAACCCCAGGCCATAATTGAAGACGTTATAAAAACACCATTTACTAAACACGGGGTGGAGATAGGTTGTTTTCCGCACACTGTCTTTTTCGCAAGTGATAGGAACAACTTTTGAAGCACTTCTGGGAATACTTACAAACAATCCGGAGTGTGGGATTATATATGATTTACCATCAGTGGTTGCCGGGACATCAAATAAACCTATTGATCTGAGGTCGGTAAAATTTGCTGTGTCTTTAATTAATTTTGTGCCAGGAGTGGCGGAGATCCTGACCCTGGTGGTATTGCTGCAAAAGAGGGTTACGCATGATGTAAGAGAAGTTACCATGAGTAATAATAACAAACCGGAAAGTAGCCGGATAGGTAAAGGTTTCATAAGTAGTATTTATAACAAAAATAATTTTATTCTTTTAGAAAATGCAAAACGAAAAAAAATGATGAAAAAAATTGTTGAATGCATCCTGAACAATGGGTAAGTTTTGACTTTAATGCTCATTTGTATGCAATACTAAGTTAGTTGTTTATTGGGCGTATTATATTTGTAGTATTGTAAATGAAACCTTGTTTCTGGAGGTAATTTTTCTTGAGTTTATCGCAAAGGTGAAAAATACATAATCATAAATGGATATTTGGGAGTATGTCGCAATATTGAAGAAATCCAGTTGGCTGGGTTTTTTCTCAAATAAAAAACTGCATGAAGAGAAACTTGCGGCATTAGCTCATATTGTTGAGACTGGCTTTCCGTATGTGATTACTGGTTTGACAAATTACCTGAAAGATAACGATGAAGAAATCAGGCAGGTTACCTGTAAAACGATTATTCACCTGTTCAGGAAGATCAATGTAAAATATGATTACTATGCATCATTGAAAGATTGCAGCATTTCAAAAAGTGATATAGATTTTTACGAAACACATTTCCCAAAAGAAGATTTTATTGAACTTCTGGGGGTTTGTACAATAAACAGGGATGGTCATGTAAGAGAGAAAGCAGTGAGAAAATTGTCTGTTATTGGCGCACCTCAAGCCATCCGGTTTTTGATATACAGACTGGCCGATTGGGTAAAACCGGTGAGAGATGCAGCTTTGACCGGGCTGGAGCAGTATAAAACGGCAAGGTACATTGATAGTTGGATAGAACAAATACCCAATCTGAAATGGCTGCTAAATGTGCATCGTACTGATCTGGGCAAGGTTTACAAAGATCTCTTTGATTTCATTGTCGTTAATAACAGGGAATTTATTTTGCAGAAGTTTCCTGATTATTCTGATAAGATAAGAATTGAACTGGCAAAGCACATCGCATCATTGACTTTTGACAGTGAGGCAAAAATAGTTTTTCTGGCAGATCAGCATTTTTTTATAAGGAGCCTGGCACTCCATCATTTAGATCAATTGTCTGATGCTGAAATAAAAACAGTACTACATGACAGGTCGGCGGTAGTAAGGTTGCAACTGCTTTACCAACTCAGGAACAACGCTGATTTTGAACAATTAATTTGGGATTATCTGGCAGATAGCTCGGCAGCAATCAGGAATTTTGCAAGGTTCACTTTGAAAGATAAGGTTCCGGAACTGGCTGATATTTACTATCAGAATCTCATAAAAAACAAGCATATTGAGGGCTCTCTGGCTGGGCTGGGCGAGATAGATGCGAAGCAATATGCAGGCACAGTTAAGAAATATCTTACCTATGCAGGAACAAAGATCAGGAAGATTGCATTTATGGGATTAAGAAAGCTGGACAAAGAGGCCGCCTACCAGTTTGCCTTGGAAAATCTGGACAGTCCATACGCTGGCTTGAGAATGGCGGTTATAGATTTTCTTGCCAGAACTGCTGAAATTGAGGTTTTAGAAAAAGCAAGGCAATGTTTCAGAACAGGAGACTTTGGATTAAAAAGGTCAATGCTTTATTTTTTTAATAAAAACGGCGGATGGACGGGTATACCTGAAATTATTTCAGGTACTATTGATGATGATGAAAGAATCAGACAGCTTAGCTATGATTATTTGCAAGGATGGAAAACAAAGGCAGCCAGATTATTTACTGAACCAAAGGAATATGATATCCGCAGGGCAAGAAAAAATTTTGATTTAGCTTTTGAGGAGCATGAAAATAAAAAATATTTTGAGGCCAATCAGCTGGCGGGGATGGAAAAATATTTCAGGATACAAAAAAACAGCCAAACTGAATGAGTCTGGCTATTGTGTATTATCAGAATAATTGTTTTAGTACATCGTAGATCACTTTAGGCTTTCCGAGCGTATAGAAGTGCAATACAGGTGAGTTGTTTTTAAGCAGGTCGCGGCACTGGTGGAGCAACCATTCGGTGCCTACCTGTTCGCAGGCAGCTTCAGTTTTAGCCTTGTTCATTTCATTGCATAACTCCATAGGTATTTCAATATTGAAAGTACGCGGAATCATAGTCAATTGCTTCTTGTTGGTAAGTGGTTTAAGACCAGGTAAGATAGGAACATTAATGCCATTTTCACGGCATTTCTTTACGTAGTTATAGTAGTGTGCATTATCGAAGAACAACTGGGTAGTAACATAGTTGGCGCCAAGGTCGATCTTGCGCTTGAGGTAATAGATGTCGGTATCCATGTTAGGCGCCTCAATATGCTTTTCGGGATAGCCGGCAACACCAATGCAAAAGTCGGTTTTGGCACCTTCGATAATATCTTCTTCCATATACAACCCCTTATTGAGGTCCATAATCTGTTTTACCAGATCCTCGGCATAGCGATGCCCGTGCGGGTGAGGATTGAAGAATTTTTCGTTGGCAGCGGCATCACCACGGAGTGCCAGTACATTTTTAATGCCCAGGAAGTCGAGGTCGATAAGTGCGTTTTCGGTTTCTTCTTTGCTGAAACCGCCACAAATAAGATGGGGTATGGCCTCAATCTTGTACTTATTCATCAGGGCGGCACAGATACCTACAGTGCCAGGCCTTTTGCGGATCTCAACCCGCTCGAATGTACCATCCTGCCGTTTCTTGAAAACAGACTCGGCACGGTGGTAGGTAACGTTGATAAATGCAGGGTTGAACTCCATCAGCGGATCGAGATGGCTGTAAATAGATTCAATGCTCTTGCCCTTGGTAGGTGGCAATATCTCAAAAGATATGATGGTATCCTTTGCCTCGGCTAAATGTTGCGTTAATTTCATAATTCAGGTAACAAAAGTATAATTATTTGGTCAATTTAGGTGTTTGCGAATATAGGATGATTTTGAATTCACTTTATTGTAACTATTCAGGTTGTATAATTAATTAATGCTGAATATTTTTATTTCCCATTATGCTGACAAGAAGGGCGTTTTTATCACCGAGATAACCATTACACCCGATAAATATGGTGTAACCAGTAGTAAGTGATTTTCTTCCCTGATTTACTGTAACAGGACTATGTGGTTATAAAAAAGCAGAAGAATGTCGTCAGGATAATTTATCCCTTCCAGCCTAGTTATCAATGCTTCCAAAGGCTGTTTTCAATATGATTTTGTCATATTCGTTCATCCTGGTAAACTCTCTTTCCTTGCTGAATTCTTCCCTGCTGTAATTATCATCCTGAGGTGGCGGGCAATGGTTTTGCCACTTTCCCAATTGTACTTTAACCTCTTGTCCCGGTGCCAGGTCTCTGCCAAAACAACAAAGGATGATCCTTATTGTGTCTTTGTTGGTTTTAATAATAGCTGCCGATGCATCCATAACATCACCGCATCCCCGAAGTTCTCTGTTGAATTGCAGAACGGTACCGCTTATCTGGCCGGGACCTTCTACAATTTTCCATTCGCAGGCAAAGCTGCCCGGCATATCATGAAAGCTGCCCGCGCGGCAATGTTTTGCCTTATGGCTTTTTATAGTGCCGTATGTGGTAGCCAGAATTTCATTATCAAACTCATTAAGTTTCCAGGTTTTTGCACCGGCAGTTGTAACTGTTTTATGATAAGGCAGTTGAAATGCTTTGTATTGTTCTTTAGCGGGCTCAACAATTATTTCATCGCCCACGTCTATTTGCGACAGGTAGCAAAGGCAGGGTAGCAAAACCCTAACCGTATCTTTGCCCGATTTTACCATACATACCGCTGCATAGGTAAGACGGCTGTTGCAAGAACCGATCGATTTGTCATAGCTGATTACTTTACCACGTAGCTCTTTTTTCAACTGAAAATATTGCCAGCCTGAAGCAAAAGGATTATTATGCACTTTCAGGAAAGTAATGAAAGAATAATCATTCTCCTGCCCCTGCACGACAATTGATAATAGTATCGATAATATCAGAATAGTGAATTTCTTCAAAATTATATAGTTACAGCAGATCATCCTGCGATGTGTATTTGCCCTTTTTAATCAGCGCCATGGCATCCTCAATTTCTTTGTTGTACTGATCAACATCCAGCCCATCAGTAGCTCCTTTCTTGAGGCTTATAAATGTTCGGATTACCCCCAGCAGTGCCTGTTTTTCTTCATTGCCCAGCAGGGGTAAATACTTTTGTATCTCGTAATCTAAAGCGCCTGAGGCCATAACTGATGTTTGAATAGTAAAGTTAGGGAATTAGTGAGATTTGTGAAATACATCCTGTTTAAGTTGGCTTTTCTTTTTATGGTGCATATTTCTAATCAGCAGGCATTTACTCCATTCCCAACCCTATATGGGAAAGGTATCAGCTTTTGGTAAATTAACCTGAGTCTATACCGTTTAATAACGGTATTAAGAGTTGTTAACTGACGGCGAAAAAACACCGTTAGTCCTGTTTGGAAATCCCGTTTACCAACTCTTTTGACGGCATGGGTCATGGCTTAGGTTTGCAGAAGTTAATTAACTAAGCAGAGTAAGCCGAAAATCTGATCAAAGAGTAGGCAAATTCAAACAAACCAAACAATGACAAAGAAAACAATAAAAGAAGAATCTACTCTTCCGGAACCGAATCAATTTCCAAAACCCGAAGCTTATCCATCAACAAAGGAGAAACCCTGTTGTTGCAAATCAATTGAATATGCAGTAAAAATCGTTTCCGGTAATCCTGTGAACACTGTTACTCCTGCTGGAATAATTGCTGCTGGGCAGTATTACACGGATGTGAATATTCATAATCCATCAACCTGTAATGCCGTAACGTTTAAGTGGTGTGTTTCAATTGCGGTTGAAATTTCATCAGGTTCAAGTTTGCCAAATATGCCATGGCATAAATTTACACTACGCCCCGGACAGTCTATTGAAATTGATTCTCCAGACATTTTCAGAGCAACAAATGGAAGGTCTTTTACTAAAGGATTCGTTCTGATAGAAACGCAATGTGAATTGGATGTTGTTGCTGTTTATACAGCTGCTGCAAATGCGAAATCAACTGTCGTTGCCTTTCATACAGAGCGTGTTCCTGCACGGCATGTTGATTCGTGTTGCGATGACCTTGTTCATAATATCAGTACTGGTGTTGCAAATTGGATGCTTATAGCAGCAACCGACCTGACCGGAACTTCGCTAATGAATTCAGGCGACTTGCCTTGCCAGGCAGCAGTGGTAGATAACAGTAATATAAATCCTAATTGGGCACCTGCTCCAGCAGGTACAAAATGGATCAGTGTAGACCATTTCAGCAAAACCAATCCACCCGGTTTCTATACCTTCCAAACCTGCTTTACGCTGTGTTCAGGATTTGAAAACGCCTACCTTCAATTTTCTATGATGCATGATAATGAAGCGACAGTATGGTTTAATGGTTCACAGATAAATGGCATATTCACAACTAATTTTTGGAATGCGCCTGACCATATTATTATTCCTGCTGGCTTATTCCTGCCAGGTCTCAATTGCCTTACTGTTGTTGTCAAAAATGATACAGGTGGAAGTACAAATCCAATGGGTTTAAATATTCTCGACACAAATCCAGGCTTCATTATTGCAAATCATGGTGCATGTGAAGATGGTTGCTGCTGCGGCGGCTAATTAAATGCTGTTTAATAAAGCCATCAAATATTAAAAAGGGCTTAGAAATCAATCAAATTCTAAGTCCTTTTTTATTCTGATTCTTTCTATCAACCCACCTCAACCCCCAATTCCTCAGCCACGTACTTCTCAATCCTAAGATTATTGATAATAAATACCTGGCGGTCCATTGTGTTTTTGCCCATGTAGTATTCCAGTAGTTTTTGTACCTGAGCATCCTGGCTTATCCGCACAGGGTCTTAGTTGATATCTAAGCCGGAATTCTTAATGAATCTTAATCACTGCCAGGATTAATCCTGTTGCTAAGAGAACACTGCCAATAACCCATCTGATATTTTTGCGAAACCCTTTTTGCATAGCAAGTCCCAGGTTCAAAATATCCTCTTTTGTGGCGAGTGTATCTCTCATGATCTTATTTTGATAAAAACTCATTTGCAGTCTTTAGTTTTTCCGGAAAAAGTATTGTCCCGGATAGATTTTCAAGCTCTGAATCAAATTCCAATTCCTTAAAAAAATCTTCATGGGAAGTAAATTCGCCTTTATCAATCCGGGCCATTGCCGCATCAATATCATGGTTATACTGTTCAATATTGATGACTTCAGTATTTGCTTTTTTGAGGTTTAAGAAAGATCTGATAACACTTAACACCGATTGTTTCTCCTCTGTACTCAACAGAAGTAAGGAATATTGTATCTCAGAATCTAATGCACCCGTTGCCATACATAAATATTTGTTATAGTAAAGATAAGGGATTATTTGAATTTTCAGGTTTGAAGAACTGTCCCTTTCTTATCAAAATCATTATAGAATGTTTTATTGCATTAATATCCCTCCTTCCTTTCCAGTTCTCCACTACTCTTATAATATTTCCAGGTTCCTATTTTTTCGGATTTAATTCCTATGGGTCTTAGAAAATATTTTTCCGTTTCGATACCATTCGTATCTACCATGGTAATAGTATCATACTGTTTGATTATTGGATTTGCGATTACTCCATAATTTCCAGATATTTTCAGATGACCATTTTCGTAAAATTCTTCATATGGCCCAGATAAATAGGATCTGTTATTTACATAAGCTCTGGAATAATTTAATTTCAAAATGCCATTCGGAAAATATTTCATCCATACGCCTATCGCTTCATTTTTATAATAGTAGCCAACGGCTTTGATCCTCCCATCATTATAATATTGAATGCACTTACCTTCCCTTCCAAAACCATCAGTGTAAATTCGACAATTTTGGCCGGTTTCAATTAAAGTGTTGAAGCAATTGTAAATCTTATGGTTTTCTAAATTCAGGCTAAATACTATTTTCTTTCCGGAATCTAACATGTAATAATAACCTGCAGAATCTTCCTTTAAAGGCTCTTCTGGAAAATAATCCCGATATCTATCTTCAAATTGTGCTCTACATGATAGGCTCAATAATCCCAAAATGATTATCATGTAGAACTTCATAAAAATACAATGTTGGTTACTTATTCAGACATAGTTATCGAACCAAATTTACCATCCATCTCAACCTTCCAAGTACTCCTCTAGCCAATTCTTCCTCCCAATGATATTATAACACCGACCTATCAACCTATCAACTAATATCACCCCACCTCAACTCCCAACTCCTCTGCCAGATCTTTTTCTACCCTCAAGTTGTTGATGATAAATACCTGCCGGTCGGGGGTGTTCTTGCCCATGTAGTATTCCAGTAGTTTCTGTATCTGTGCATCCTGGCTTATCAGAACCGGGTCTTTGCGGATATCGTCGCCTATGAACTGGGCAAACTCTTCAGGGCTAATTTCACCTAATCCTTTGAATCGGGTTATCTCGGCTTTAGCGCCTATTTCGTGTATGGCGCGCTGGCGCTCCTCATCGGTATAGCAGTATATGGTCTTGGTCTTGTTGCGCACCCTGAACAGCGGTGTCTGCAGAATATAGATATGGTTGCCACGCACCAGGTCGGGGAAGAACTGGAGAAAGAAGGTCATAATGAGCAGGCGGATGTGCATGCCATCCACATCCGCATCTGTAGCTATTACGATGTTGTTGTAGCGCAGGCCTTCCATCCCTTCTTCGATATTGAGTGCATGCTGCAACAGGTTAAACTCCTCATTTTCATAAACCACCTTCTTGGTAAGGCTGTAGCAGTTGAGCGGCTTACCCCTGAGACTGAAAACAGCCTGGGTCTCTACCTGGCGGCTCTTGGTAATGCTACCACTTGCCGAGTCTCCCTCTGTTATGAAAATGGTGGACTCCAGTTGCTTCTGGTTGTACTCATCGCGGCCTTTTACCGGTGGCTCATCGTTGAGATGTATGCGGCAATCGCGCAGCTTTTTATTGTGCAGATTGGCTTTTTTGGCACGTTCATTAGCCAGCTTGCGTATGCCCGAAAGTTCTTTACGTTCGCGCTCGCTTTGCTCTATGCGTTTCTTCAGTGCATCGGCAACTGTTGGGTTCTTGTGCAGAAAGTTATCGAGCTCCTTGCTCAGAAAATCGCCTATGAATGACTTCATGGATGGGCCACCTTCCCACACGGTTTGCGACCCAAGTTTTGTTTTGGTCTGCGACTCAAATACAGGCTCCTGCACCCTTACAGAGATAGCGGCGCATATGCTCTGGCGCACATCCGATGCATCGTAATCTTTCTTGTAAAAATCGCGGATGGTCTTTACAAACATTTCACGGAAAGCCCCCTGGTGGGTACCACCCTGAGTAGTATGCTGGCCATTTACAAAGGAGTAGATGTCTTCGCCATAGTCGCCTGTATGCGTAAAGGCTACTTCTATATCGTTGCCCTTAAGGTGTATGATAGGGTAGCGCAGATTATCAGGATTATTCTTTCGGCTCAGCAGATCAAGCAGGCCGTTTTTAGATACATAATTACGGTTATTGAAATGGATGAGCAGCCCAGCATTCAGAAAGCAATAATTCCATACCTGGTTCTCGAGGTATTCATGTATGAAATGATAATTGCGGAATACAGTTTCATCAGGTTTAAATTCTACCAGTGTACCATTGGCCTGAGTAGTATCTGTTTCCTTATGTTCTTTCAGCAGTATGCCCCTTTCAAACTCGGCCACCTTCATTCTGCCATCTCTGAAGGACGATACTTTAAAATATTTACTTAATGCATTTACCGCCTTGGTACCCACACCATTCAGCCCCACCGATTTCTGGAAAGCCTTACTGTCGTATTTGGCGCCGGTATTTATTTTGCTCACCACATCTACCACCTTTCCCAATGGTATGCCCCGCCCGAAATCCCTGACGGTAACGCCGCCATCGGCAATAGTAAGTTCTACGCGCTTGCCCTGGCCCATGGCAAACTCATCTATACAATTGTCCATTACCTCTTTTACAAGTACATAGATACCATCATCCACACTGCTGCCATCACCCAGTTTGCCTATATACATACCAGGGCGCAAACGAATGTGCTCACGCCAGTCGAGCGATTTGATACTGTCTTCGTTGTATTGATTAAGTAAATCGGCCATTATTTTAAGTCAATATTTTAAAGTGAAAACCCGAATGTTTGTTCCATAAAATTAAACGTAGGGAGCAAATCAGGTTGTACAAAAATCGGTCATTTTAATATTCAATCCGAAATTTTCTTGTTTTTTTAAGAAATTGCCTGAGCTGATGGAAATACCGGAAAGCTCCCTCCTTCCTACCTGAATACTACCATCCCGAGGCCAGTACATCGGCTATATGTATCGTCTTTATGGGCAGATTGTTCTGGTTAATATATCCCTGCACATGCATCATACAGCTAACATCGGTGGTTATCATGTATTCGGCGCCGGTATCCAGAGCGCTTTTAACCTTTACCTGCGCCATGCCAATGGAAATTGGTTCAAACTTTACCGCAAATGTGCCACCAAAGCCACAACAGGTTTCACACTCCTTCATCTCTACCAGTTCGAGACCTTTAACTTTTTTCAGTAATTGGCGGGGCCCTTCTTTTATGCCGCATTCACGCAATGCGCCACATGAATCATGATAAGTAGCCTTGCCGCTGAATGATGCGCCAACATCATCTATTTTCAGCACCCTGGTCAGGAATTCTGTGAACTCAAACATATTGTTCTTTACCTGACTGCACAGATTATGATCGGAACTGTTCTCAAATATTTTATCATAAAAATTGCGCACATAGCCGGTGCAAGAACCGCTCGGGCCCACTATATAGCTGTTGTCGCTGAAATCGTGCAGAAATTTGGTGGCAACCGATTTGGCTTCTGTGCGGTATCCGGCATTAAATGCAGGTTGTCCGCAACAGGTTTGTTTGGTATTGTAGCTTACCTCGCAACCAAATTTCTCCAGCACCTTAACCATATTCATTCCTGTTTCAGGATACAACTGGTCAACAAAACAAGGTATAAATAACTGTACTTTCATTTTTGAAAAAGTCAAAAGTCGGGAATGAGTTTGATAATATTGGTCATTCCTTTGTGTACGCTAAGGTAATAAAACGTACACATTGAAGCTAAAGAAGTTATTCGTAACTTCACATTGCTGAGTTTGAGGTGTTTTCTTCATTATCGCAAATTTAAATATCATTCATTGTGGACCAGAAAATTGAGATAAGACCAGTTGTAATATCTGAGCATTATGCCGCGGTTTCAAAGATGATGGAGGAGTTGCATATTCATGAGCATAGCCTGTTTGATAAAACGGCAGCCTGGAGCGATATTAAGGACAGTTACATGCGGCATGTTATAAAAATGCAGGAAGAATTTGAAGGCACCTTCCTGGTTGCATATGCCGGTAATAACCCCATTGGCTTTATTTTTGGCTATGTTGAAGACCAGGATGATAGCAGGATAGAGGTGTATATGGGCAAGGAACTCTATGTATCAGATGGGTATGTTGCCAAAGAAATGAGGGGGAATGGCATTTATAGACAATTGAATACCGAATTAGAGCGGATCTATATCGATAAGGGCGTTAAGCGCATCTGCCGGTTTACCCTGGTTAATAATACGAGCGCCCGCAAGTTTATGGACCATGAAGGTTATGTAGTAACCAGATTACTTTACGAAAAATGGTTATAACCCTGCGATTAGTGCAGCATTCAATATCCTGAAGTGTATGGCAGGGCGCAATGCCCTACTGTTTTTATGCATTGTGCTGGCCCAAACCAAACACAATGCATAAGCTCTCCTTCAGGCATCATGGGTTATTAACTAATGTCTATCTGGTATGTTCTCCACCTGATAAAGGAAAGTCGGCATCCAGGTTCTGTATTTTATTTATTATTTTGCTGAACCAGGATGTGTGATGATGCTTCGCTGTTTCCGGAACCTGCACCTTTTCCTTTACGGTTTCTTTTTTGGGTGGGGTATGATGATGATGTTGTTGTTTGATTACACGGTGATGTCCGTCTTCGCCACCTGATAGCGGAAATTCGGAATCCAACTCTTGTATTTTTTCAATAATTGTACCCAACCATGATCTGTGCGCTGGATGCTCATTTAGCTGAGTGTTTGCTTCATTATTTATCAATTCATTTTGGACTACCATGACATTTGTTTTTAGTCTTATAAATTTCCTGACTAATTGATATAAACGGAATGATGCACATCAATTAATGAACATTAACATGGCGGTAACGGTAGTTTAACTATAGATTGCTAAGGGTTTTTTAAATAAAAAATCAAATCAGGCAGGTCGTTTTTTCGATTGATTAACTCAATCAATCGCCTAGACATATATAATAATTACATGTTAATTAGGGTTAACAATTCAGACCTGTTAGCATGTAAAGAGTACTTGATATGCGATAAAATTAATTTCATCCATTTTTTTGAAAAAATGAAGTTTCAGGTAAAATTCAGCCTGGTTTGGATCTCATTTATCTAAGCAAAAACAAAAAAAACAGGATCAAATGATACACCGTATCGTTTGATCCTGTTTGATGAAAATTGGTTAAAATCAGTTAGCGCTTGTTGTTGGATTGGTTCCGGAAATAGCCGCCATTGCCTCATAATAGTTTTTCCAGTTGGTATTAGGATGAGCCTGTTTCTGAGAAGGAGCAATAACTACACTTCTGAATGTAAATGTTCCTGTAGGTGCGGTGGGCACGGTGCCATCAACATTGGCATAATAAATCTCAAAACCACCCTGAGAGAATCTTGAAAAAAACTGGGTACCGGCAATAATGTCCGGAAGATTACGCCAGGTGCCATCAGGGTATTGCAGAAAGATTTCAACTTCCCCACGGGCCGCTACAGCCGCAGTAATGTCCGGGTCGGTAAATGAAGCAACCCAGGCCACCTCAGCACTACTGTAAGATCAGATGGTTACATTAAACGGATCAGATCCTTTTACATTGGCATTGCCTTGATAACCCTGTGGACCTTGTGGTCCGGTTTTGGAACAACTGTTCAGCATAAACAGACTTCCAACAAGCATGATCAGTGCGATTTTTTTCATTTTATTTTTGAGTTAGTTCGACTGGTTTCGGGGCGAATGTGAGTGATTGATCAGCGTGAAACCATAGCTTATTTGCTAACGCCAATGACCTTGAAACAAAATTAATGCCATTAATTGATGATGAAATGTTAAAAGAAAATAATTTTCTTTTTCTTCCTCAGGCTATTGAAAACGGGGGTGATATTTTTCCAAAGTCTGCCGGAGATAACCCCTGTCCAGATGCGTATAAATTTCGGTTGTGGTGATGCTTTTGTGTCCCATCATTTCCTGCACAGCCCTGAGGTCGGCGCCTCCTTCTACCAGGTGAGTGGCAAATGAATGGCGCAATGTGTGCGGATGTATGCTCTGCGAAATGCCTGATTTTTGAGCAAGGTCCTTCATGATCATAAATACCATTACCCTCGAAAGAGCGCCTCCCAGCCGGTTAATGAACAAAATATCTTCACTGCCTTTTTTGATATTGGAGAGCTGGCTGCGCACATGGTCTTTATATAGCTTGATATATTTTATGGCTGCATCGCCTATCGGTACAAGCCGTTCCTTATTTCCCTTGCCTAATACTTTTACAAATCCTACATCAAGATATAGATTGGTAAGCCTGAGCCCGATAAGTTCGCTTACCCTCAATCCGCAACTGTACATGGTTTCCAGCATTGCATGATTTCGGGTGCCCTCGGGTGTACTATGGTCTATTGCAGCAAACAATTTATCTATTTCGGCAAGGCTGAGCACATGGGGCAGTGCCCGTTTCATTTTTGGGGCTTCAAGTAGTTGGGTAGGGTCGGTTTTTACTACTTCCTCCAGCAAGAGATACCTGTAAAAAGATTTTACGCCACTTAGAATCCTGGCTTGGGTGGCTATCGATAATTCAAGCTCATTAATGCTCATCAATAAGGATTGCAGGTGCTCCAGTTGAATGGTTTCCACACTTACACCCGGATAGCTGTTCTGCACATGACCGTGGAGCATGGCAACATCATGCAGGTATGCATCAACTGTATTGTCCGACATCGACCTTTCCAGTTGCAGATAAGCTTTAAACCCCTTTATGTATGCTTCCCACATAATTGTCTCTCCTTAGTTGCTATATAAAATTCAGCTTTACAAAACTAGCCTTATTCATATTAGTAACATAATGCGCCTCTTTTTTACCTGAGTTGAAGGTTCTGATTTTTCGTTTAAGTATCTAACATGAGGGCCAGGCCTCATTGTATAGTCTCCTGTGCTAAGTGATCGATTTATATGTTCAATGCATTTTGCTTATCTTGCATTATGCTTCAGATAGCAATCATAAACGGTCCAAACCTTAACCTGCTGGGCAAAAGGGAACCCGGTATATACGGGCATCAGAGTTTTGAACAGTATTTAACCCAATTGGAAGCACGTTTCCCAAGTGCAGCATTACACTATTATCAAAGCAATGTTGAAGGCGAATTGATCAACTACCTTCATGGCTGCATGGGGAAAGTTCAGGGTATACTGCTCAATGCAGGGGGGTATACGCATACCAGTATTGCCATCGCCGATGCAGTGGCCGCAATTGGTGTACCCACCATTGAGGTGCACATTTCCAATGTTCTGGCCAGAGAGGAATATCGCAAAACCTCTTTTATTGCTTCCAGATGCATTGGTTCTATATGTGGTTTAGGGCTAGATGGGTATGCGCTGGGTGTGCAGTATTTTATTGATAAACCCTGAGAAACACCACCCTTGAACCCCTAAAGGGTGCAAATTGAAATTGCGAAAATTGTCCAAGAAATTGAATGCAAAGTCAAAACAAATAGTTCATGCCTGTGCTTTCGGCTTTGCAATCCGAAAGCATATGGGTGGGGATTTTTAATCCCAGGTCCCAGTTGTTCCAGGTCATCAGCGATGTAATTGAGTGTATCCTCGCTGCAAATTTCATCTACGCAAAAAATAAAAATACTTAAAAATTAGGAATTTCCAATTATTTATCTTACCTTTGACCCTAATTTAACCCCAGACTATACCTTATTATACTATGAAACAGTCAAAATTCCAAAATAATTGCCTCAAATTAACTTTTGAATTGCATAAATCACAATCCTGCAAATTCTTTAATCCTGTGAATCCTGACCAAAAATACATAAACAGATGAAAATGAATCAATTGCAATCTTAAAAACTTCCGATTTCCGGAAACTTCATGAAGCAAACCAGAAGTTTTTAGCCCCAAACCAGAAGCAAAACCAGAAGTGACCGGAAGCAAAACCAGAAATTTTGGACGGACTTTCCTAGTAAACCTACCAAGGTTGGCTATATTAATTACTTAGACGATCCAAAAAGGATTGATCAATTGAGAATAGTAAACACTATACCTAATCCCATAATTAGAGTAGGTCAAATAATGCGCAAGGCGATTGTAGCTGAGCTTTTAACGTATGGTAAAGAGGGAAAATTAGAGGAAATTATGTCAACTCTTTATAAAGATGTACCGAACTACACAGGGTTTGGTGGATGTGAATACCCTCATCCAGATGAACATCACCATGAGTTTCCGTTCAAAGATGCAATTGATTGTTTAATTAAAGAAACTAAATCTGTGACATCTGCAACTTTATATTGGATTAGACCGAGCAAAACTATAAAATCATTATTATATGATTAAAACTTTTAGAAATGTAAGCGCGTCAGCAACATTTATTTTAATTATTATTTGCAAAATAACATTTAGCCAGGAGCCAATGGGGAAAATAATATTTTCCTCATTTGCTTTTTCATCCGGTGAAATATCTGAAAGTCAATTACATATTATTAACAGCGATGGTACCGAAGACCGACAAATAACGCATTCTGGTAAATTCAATAACTGCCCAAGCATTTTTAGAAACCGATTATTATTTAGGCAAACAGATGAGAGCAAAAAGGAGTATAACATATTGATTTCAAATTTATTTGGCGAAAAAATTAAACCAATAATTTTGCATAAAGATGTATGTAACCCTAGATGGAAATCTGATGGGAAATTAATTGCTTATGAATATTATGCAAAAAAATCTAGGGAAATATGGGTAATGGATAGCTTAGGTAATAATAAGCATAGACTTATTGCCAATGCTCAGCATCCATATTGGTCATTCGATAATAAGAAAATACTCTTTACGCGAGATTATGAGGTGTATATACTGAACTTAGAAAATGGTAGCTATCGGAAATTAACTGACTTAAAATCTAAAGGTATTACAGCAAAATGGCCCGCAATATCTTCAAATGGAAAAAAAATAGCTTTTGTTGGATATTTTGGTGAGAACCCGAGACGATTCGGAGTGTTTGTCACTGATTTGGAAGGAAAAGAAAATCAAATAATACTTGAGAATTGCTCTATGCCATTCTGGACACATGATGATAACTATATTGTATGCAGCTATATTGGCAAGGACGACAAGGATAGTCAAATTGTAATGATAAATATTGAAACTAGAAATAAGACATACATTACCCATAATAGTAATCGGAATGACGAACCTGTATGGTTTATTAAGTAATATAAAACCTAATATCGTGTATTCTTCTGCGTCCCGGCCTAGTCTCCCTAAATGGCGGCCTCATGCGCCAGCGGGGACTCGGGCGAGATCAGGGAACTGAAGATGAAGATTGCCCCACTTGCCCCCTGTTCACTGTAGTTTAACGTGAGTTCGATGGTACTGAACCTGTAGTGCTGCACCGCTTCTTCAGCGCTGACCGCATCACGTTGAGGGAACCTTCGTCCCGGCCGAGTCTCCCTGAAGGGCGGCCTTGTGCGCAAGCGGGGACTCGGGCGAGATCAGGGAACTGAAGATGAAGATTGTGCCCTGTTGACCGTAGCTTATCACAAAAAAACAGTAATTGGCCACGGTCTCTGGCTATGTCCCTGCGGAAGGCAATCTCCCGATTGCCGAAAATCAATGACAAATAGCGATTACAACAGTCCACCCCTTTAGCCTTTCCGCAGCGCCTCAACCCATTCAAAAACTCAATAATATCACCTGCACACGCATTACAAAACACCATTATAAGTCCAAGTCCCCTAAATCACACCACAAATCCCCCTCAAACCCGCGCCCAGCGCGGAAAGTTTTTTTCATGATAAGCAGATAGCTGCACATGACAGTGCGAAAACCGCACTGTCATGTAAACTCACTTTTGAAAACCCAAAAATCCGTCTCATCTTTGTTCCCTAAAACCTAAAATTTAACCCTAAAACCTCATGCAAACAACCCAAAATCCCAAAAATCGAAACAATCCCGAATTCCAAATCCCCCCTATTTTCGGGCTCTGCCGAAAGCCTGTACTGAGCTTGCCAAAGTACCTGCACTGAGCTTGCCGAAGTACCTGTACTGAGCTTCGAAGTAAATTTTTCGAGACTCAAAAATAGAACACTGATAATGAATCAATTGCGTTGAAAAGATTGCAAAAACGGGTGATTTTTGCAGGTTTTTGCAGGTATTTTGCAATGATTTTGCAGGTTTTTGCAAACTTTTGCAATGATTTTGCAGGTTTTTGCAGGTTTTTGCAGGTTTTTGCAACTTTCTTGCAGACAGCAAATTTATCTATATATCCAGATTTTTTTGCAAATTGGGTATTTACTTTCCAAATCACGATTCTGAAAATCCTCTAATCCTGTGAATTCTGATCAAAAATATATAAACAGCTAAAAACAAACCAGTTGCAACTTTAAAAACTTCCGATTTCCGGAAACTTCCGGAAGCAAACCAGAAATTTTTCGCCCAAAACCAGAAGCAAAACCAGAAGTGACCAGAAGCAAAACCAGAAGTTTTGTGAAGCAAACCGGAAGTCGGTCTAGTGCAAGGAAACAATAATTGATATTTTTATTTGTATAAAAACATGTGGCATACCGCAGATCAATTGCAACATTTCCTGCAGCCAATCTCTGTCTTAATGGTAGTATTGCGTTCCACCGCTTCTTCAACGCAGTGCTTTAGGTTTTGGACTAAAGGTAGTGGTATTGGGTTTTAGCCACGAAATCCGCGTAGAAATTCCACAACCTTTAGCCTTTTTTTACCCTCAAGTTGAAGGTCGTCAATATATACCCATCCATCTGTTCCGGCAAAACGCAGGAAACTACCGTGATCTGTTTCCATGGTGCCGGGTATTGCATTCATGGGTTGCTCCAGCGTATGTGTTGTGAATATTTTTACCGACTTATTGGTCAGTGATGTAAATGCGGCAGGGTATGGCGACATTCCCCTAATAAAATTATTGATCACTGCCACCGGCTTTTGCCAGTTTATATTCAGATGTTCCTTGAATATTTTAGGCGCGTGTTTTATGTCACTTGTGGCAATGGTTTCCTGTGGTATCTCCTGTAAGGAGCCTTCGGCAAGGCCCTTAATAGTTCTTACCAGTAGTTCTGCTCCCGCAACCATGAGTTTGTCGTGCATGGTTCCGGCTGTATCATTGGGTAGTATGGTTACTTTTTGTTGCAGCAATATATCACCGGTATCTATTTCATGTTTCAGTTTAAATGTGGTTACTCCGGTTTCAATTTCTCCGTTTATTATGGCCCAGTTTATGGGAGCTGCACCCCGGTATTGAGGAAGTAGTGAACCATGAACATTGATGGTTCCCATAGGCGGCATATTCCATACTACTACAGGCATCATTCTGAATGCTACCACCACCTGCAGATCAGCATTAAGGCTTCTTAATTCTTCAATAAAACCCGGATCCTTCATTTTTTCAGGTTGCAATACAGGCAATCCATTGGCAACGGCATATTCTTTTACCGCCGAGGCCTGCAGATGTTTACCCCTGCCGGCAGGTTTATCGGGCATGGTAACCACCGCCACCACATTACTGCCAGCTTTTACCAGTGCATCGAGCGAGCCTACCGCAAAATCTGGTGTTCCGAAAAATACTATCCTTAATTGTTCAAATGTCTTCATTGAGGCTGCAAATCTAAATTAAATACTTTAGGCTACATGGATTGAAATCAAAAAGCGCATCATACAATACAAGTGTAGGATGCGCTTTTTTATATGTTTTAAGTCTTTATTTCTGTAGTGGCTGTAATGGTTGAGGTTGTTGTGCCGGAGGTGCTGCCTGGGTCGGTTGTTGTGCCGCTGGTGCCGGTGCTGCCGGTTGTGGTGACCTCATCTGGTTGTTCAGCACCTGCAATGCCTGGGCTGCCGGGGCAAAATTAGGATCCATTTGCAATGCGGTGTTCCATGATTTCAAAGCTTCAGCATATCGCTTCTCTATATAGAAGTTTACACCAATGTTATACATCATTTCGCCTACTTTGGGATACCTGGGGTATAATTCCCAAACTTTGCGGATATTGTAATAAGCGCTGTCCGGCTGTTTCAATTTGAAATAAGACATACCCCTGTTAAGATATCCCGATACAAATGCAGGGTTAATTTCTATTGCTTTCGAGAAATAGGCAATTCCCTTATGAAGATCAGCAACCCGCTCTGCATCCGTCTTTTCTCCGTCAGACATATTTACATAGGAGGAAGCTACATCGGCATTTACCAACACACTGTTGGGCGCCACTTTAATGTCTTCGAAGAATAAGGTCTGGTCGTTTTTCCAGTATTTATTTCGGTCAATGGTCTTAAATCCGCACAATCCAATAAGCACCACCATGCAGCCCGCAAGGGCCATTTTGCCCGTCATCAAAGGTTTAATCTTTTCTGTCCCCATGTATAAAAGGTAGGCTACAGCAATGGCAAAGCCTACAGATGAATGATAGCAAAGACGTTCACCCATCGTTCCGCCGATATTGAAGATAATATTACAGATGAGCAGAATGTTGACCAGGTAGAAGGCAATGGCAAAACTCAAAACGTGTCTGGTCTTAAGAAAATAGAAGAATCCCCTGATAAGCGCCAGGTGAATAGCCAGGGAAACCCAAACAATAATGTCTGTAAAGTCCTTATACGGAATTGTATTGTAGGAGTAGTCGGCTGATAATGGGTGCGGGAATATGAGCAGCTTTAAGTAATTGAGTGTGGTCGATATTTTTGTAGCCAGTTGTTGCGCCTCATTGGCCAGCGCATAAGGGTTGTTGAGTATGTCTCCTTCGGAGTCCGCGCTCTTTGGCCCAACTATCTGTAACCTTATAATAATATAAACCGCCATCACTGTCAGGTAGGGCAGGGTAGCCATAATGCTTTTGGATAAGGAATAACCCTTAAATAAATAGAAAGACAGGGGCAGCAGGAACATAAGGCCTACGGCATACTCCTTGGCCAGAAATGCCAGGAAAAAGCAGATGAGTCCACCCGCCAGGTAACTCTTCTTCTCCTTATGGTCTTCAAACTTAAAGGCGAATATAAACGTAAGGCAAATGAACATCAGCGACATGATTTCATCGCGGCTCTTTACATTGGCAACTACCTCGGTATGCAATGGATGCATTGTAAAAATTATAGCTGCCAGCAATGCAAGCAGCGGGTTGCTTTTGAATACTACATTTCGTAAGAATATCAACAGTATGATGACGGATAGGGTATACCATAACACATTAAGCACGTGTCGCACATGCATATTCTTCATCAGCGTTTTTTCCTGCGGCCCCATCTCTCCGGCATGCGCTACCACACTGTCTACCTTTTTTTCAGGTATGGTGCCCATAAACTGCTGTTCAAAGGCAAAAGTGGCTATAGATAATGGCCTGTAACGACCTCCTGATAACTGGTTGCTTGAGTTAAACTGTTTGTAGTAACTGTCAAAAGCATCCTTGGTCATAATGCTGGGAATACCTGCAAATCCCTCGTATACATACTCGTTTTTTACAATTACTATGGTATCATCCAGTGCATATTCATGATCAAATGTATTGGCATACAGCACTATTGCCAGTATACCAACAATAATGGCCTGAAACTTTAAATCATAAAGCCATGAAGGAATCAACGGATCAGGTACAAAAGGGGTTTCAACAAATACTTCCTTTTTCTGCGCTGCAGGCCTAACCGGTATCGGTCTTTGAATAGAATTATTGTTTTTTTTTGCCATTGCTTTTATGTAATAGTCAAATGTAATCGTTTATCTTTTTAATGACAACAGTATTCTGCATCATTTTGGTTGCTCCAATGCCTTAGTTACCTCATCTATCGCTTTTTTTACATCCGCAACCCCCGGATTTAATTTCAAAGATTGATTGAGCGCGGTGAGCGCCTGCTGGTATTGCTTGTTGTCTTTATACAATATACCTGCACGGTAATACATCTCCGGCAACTGAGGATGTATAGGGTATAGTTTCATGACGGTATTCAGGTCTGCAACCATGCTGTCTGTATTGCCCAGTTTATAATTGGCTACACATCGGTTCATATACCCCAATACATAATTATTCTGCATGCCAATTACTTTTGTGAATATATTCACTGCCCTGTGCAGTTCAGCAGCTTGTACCTTTTTATCCTGCTCAAAATCCGACTTGTTAACCAGCATCGCCGCAACATTTACATTCACCAGGAAGCTATTGGGCGATACATTTATATCCTGAAAGAACAGGGTTTCATCATTTTTCCAGTCAGCATTACGGCTAATTGTCTTAAATCCGCATAGCATAATTAATACTGCCATTAAACCGGATAATGCACCCACCCGAGCTGAGGCTGCAGGTATTCTTTCCAATCCTTTTACAATCAAATAAGCAATAACAATAGCAAATCCAACCGAAGAATGAAAAATGAGTCGCTCACCCATAGTTGCACCAATGTCGAATATTATGTTGCATATCATGAGCAAATTGACAAGGTAAAAGGCCAGAGCAAACCCAAGAATGTTCCTCTTTATTATGAAATAAATACAGCCACCTGCCAAACTAATGTGAGCTAAAATTGAAATCCAGACACTCAGATCGCCAAAGCTTTTGTAAGGAATCTGATTGTAGGAATAGTCGGAGGAAAGCGGATGAGGGAAAAAAAGCAGTTTTATGTAGTTGAAAGATGTGGATATTTCAGAGGCGAGCTTTTCGCCGGCAGTTGCAAAAGCATACGGGTTTATTTGTATGTCATTGTCCGATAGTTCGTTACGTGGGCCTGTGATGTGCCACCGTATCATAATGTAGATAAGCGCAACACCCAGGTAGGGCAGCACATTGATCAGACTTTTCAGGAAGGTTTCCTTATTGATAACGTAATAAGAAACAGGCAATAATACCAGTAATGTTATGGCATATTCCTTTGATAAAAAGGCAAGGAAATAGCTTATAAGCGCCATCAGCAGAACCCACACTTTTTTAGATTCCAGATAGCGGAAGGAAAACAGGAACGTGAGAAAAATAAATAACAGCGACATTATTTCATCCCGGCTCTTTACATTGGCAACCACCTCTGTATGCAGCGGGTGAATGGTGAAAATGATGGTAGCGAGCCAGGCCATAAGTGGCTGGTTTTTGAACACAATACTCCGCATAAAGTAAAAGCACAACATCGCCAGCAGGGCATACAAAAGCACATTTACAATATGCCGTACCTGCATTTCACTGATGAATTTCTTTTCATAGCCGGCCTGCATGTCGTAGCCTAGTCCGTATTGCACAATACTGTCGGTACTACCAGGGGGCACAGGCCCAAATAATTGCTGTTCAATTGCAAAAGTAACCACCGACAAGGGGCGATACCTTCCCCCGGATAGCTGGTCGCTGGACCGGAGTTGGTTATAGTAACTAAAATACACGTCTTTTGTTAATATGTCCGGAATTCCGGCCAAACCCTGATGCACAAATTCATTTCTCACTATTACGGCGGTATCATCAAGCGCATAAGTGTGCTTAAAAGTATTACAATAGAGTCCGGTGGCCAGTAAAACGATGACTGCCAGTTGAAAACGGATATCCTGCATCCATCCCGGTATCCATCCGGAATAATTGGCGGCATCGGGCTGAGTATCCTTCTGACCAATGGTAATTTGGTCGGGGGGGATTGCAGCTTTAATTATTGGCTTTATCGGCTTAGTACTCATTTGCTTGGGTAATGAACAAATTTAGGGCAACGAATAATTGTATCCAACACAAAGTAGTATTTATAAGGAACGATGATGAAATAACTCCCACCATCTTACTCGTTCTATCTCATTTTTATTTCGTTGCAAAAGTCTTTAAATAATTCATTATTCGCAGATTTTACGCCTCATAAAAAAAAATATAACTTCGCAATATGATGGAACTTATTTCGTCAACGTTCCTAAGGAACTCCCTGGTTAAACTTTTGTATCTTAACATGGTCAAAAACCAAACAAAATCTTTTAATGCCTGACCCCAGGGGACAATTGAATGATCATATTCTGGTAGCATCGTTCAAGGATGAAAAAATGAAGGAAACTGCATTTACACAATTGGTACGTAAGTACCAGGAGCGATTGTATTGGCATATAAGGCGTATGGTAATAGAGCATGAGGATACAAATGATATATTGCAAAATGTATTTATAAAAGTCTGGAAAAACCTGGGTGAATTCAGGGAGGAGTCGAACCTGTATACCTGGCTTTACCGGATTGCAACCAATGAAGCGCTTACCTGGATAGATCAGCAAAAGAGAAAGGCGGCGGTATCATTGAGCCAGAATGAAGACTACTTTGCCGACAAATTAATGGCGCAAAAAGATTTTAACCCCTGTAAAATTGAGTGGCTTTTACAACAAGCTATACAGTCGTTACCAGAAAAGCAAAAACTCGTTTTTAACTTACGCTACTATGATGAAATGCCCTATGAAGAGATGTCTGGTGTGTTGGGTACATCTGTTGGCGCATTAAAGGCATCCTACCATCATGCTGTGAAAAAGGTGGAAGCATTTGTGACCGGAAATTAAACTTATTACCTGGATTAACGTCTGAATTATACAATGAACCGACAAAATAACATATCAGAAGAGTTGAGGGAAATGGGTAGTCCGTTGGCTGATTTGTCGCGTAAAATGCCTTATCCGGTTCCTGAAGGTTACTTCGGTGATCTGGAAACTGAATTGGTAAAAACGATTCAAAATACAGAGGCTGCTGAAACTGTGCCAGACTGGAGCCGGTCAATGCCTTTTTCGATGCCTGATGGCTATTTCGAAGGGTTGCCTGGTCAGATTTTGTCTGCCATTCACAATAGCAATGGGGTAGATGTATCAAAGAATGTTATTGCATTTACGGTGCCGGATGGTTATTTTGAGCAAATGCCCGAAAAAATGCTGGCAGCGGCAAAAAAAGCCGGCAGTAATTCAAAAACCATCCCATTGAAGCGGGTTGTTAAGCCGTGGCAAAAAAACTGGGCAGCGGCAGCAATACTGTTCATTATCGTTGGTCTGGGCGGCTATATGTATTTCACCGGCCAGCCCGGCAACCCCGAAAGAATGCTTGCCAATGTGCCTGCAAATGAAATTCAGGAATATCTGCAGCACAACAGCAGGATGGAACTGGATCATGCAGTCGGAAATAGTGAAACCCCTGCGATGGCTTTCGAAAGTAAAGAAATTATTGAGTACCTGAATGAATCAGGATGGGAATAGAAGTGATTGGCAGATTACCTGATAATTACAGTGAAGAATTAATTTTATGAAAAAGTTATTAATTGCAATCATCTTATTGGTAATGTCGGTCTCAGTGGCCCAGGCACAGCCAGATCGTGGTCCTGGACACAGACCTGAACATGGCCCAGGTCCTGATCGCGGCCCCGGGCACGGACGTGGGCATGAACGGATACATGCCGCAAAAATGGCTTACATCACAGACCGCCTGCATTTATCGTCTAATCAGGCTGCTGGTTTCACTCCACTATATAATGAGTATGAAGCTGATGTAAGAGCTACGCGTCAGGCTTTTTTCAGCAAGTATAATGGGACCAGGCCGGAAGATGCCGATGATGCCACATCCAGGCAATGGTTAGATGATAATCTCGATTACCAGCAACAGATCATTGAACTGAAAAGAAAGTATAACGATCGTTTTATTAAAATTATATCCCCCCAGCAACTGGCAGAACTCTACAAGGCAGAACGCGAGTTTAATCAGATGCTTATGCAGCGCCTCAGGCAAAATAGAAATGGCGGTGATGGCCGCTTCAACAGGGGGAACAGGTAGCTGATTATATAAAATTTTGGTTGGCCCTATGGGCATAAAATGAATAGCCGGGATCTTTACCCCAGCTATTTTGTTTGATGTTCCTGGTATAAGTAATCATATCTCCGGTGGCTGAGTCAGTGTTAATCGGATAGTAGTTGAGTCATAGGCTACTGAGCCTTATTGTCTTTTTACGCCAATGATGAGTCCAAATACTCCTGCAGCTAAACTTGCGGGTATGGTGATGGGTAGTATGTCTGTTATCTTTTCTTTTTCTTTAGTATTTATATACGGGATTATAATGCATGGTGCCTATATGCAACATGAAGGTGTAGACTTATTACCTAAAACGCCTCCGAATATAAGTGGGTGGTTTCACACCCATCCATTTTCTACAATGCGAGATGAATTTGGTCGACATTTTAATCCTGATTTTGGTCCAGTAGATCGGCAGGTTATTAATACTAAATTAAATGTACCTTCATTCGTTGTTTCAAGAAGTAATGAATATTATGGTACTTTTCCTTATCAATTCGGCACTTCATCGGTAACCAGCAATAGTGTATATAATCCTTATCCATTTTACATTTATTTTTTCAGATAGAAATATAACATTTGCATGAAATTAATAATATCATCTTTCTTTATAGTAATTTTGGGATGCAATGTGTATAAGAAATCAAAAATTCCGGGAGTAAAGCCATATCAACCGATTGGCTGTAATCTGTCTGAAGCTATAAAGGTAGCTGATACGAATTTTTATTCATACTATCATGAACGTAAATATAAAAGAATTGCAGAAAACGACAGTGAATGGGCCACTTTTTTCAAACCGGACACTAGCTGTTTTATTATTTTATTACTCCCGATTTGCAACTGTTCAGATGGGGAGGTAACTTTTAGGATATCAAGAGAAAATTGTAAGATTATCAAGGGTGAGGCTGGTGAGTAATAATGCAGCAAAGTATCTGGGTTCAGGTTTTGCGTAGTGGATCATAAAAAGGGTTTCTTTTTGTTTCTACATGTTTGCGATAATTTTTTGCCCGATAGCTATCCTCAGTTGAACTGTGCCCCTTCGATACCTCAGGGCAGGCCAATAGCGAGATTTTGTTGAAGCGTGCTATGGCCACTTAAGATCAATAGCAAAACCAAAGCCCGGACCAAAAATATCTGTACAAAACAAAAAAAACCACCCGAAAATCGAGTGGTCCTTTTCATTAAGCTATTGAGCAATTACTCAGCCGCAGCATCGTCTTCTGCTTTCTTCATCTTGTCCTTGATAGCAGCCAGTGCGCCGAGGTCGCCAAGTGTTGGCTTCTCAACTTTGCTCTGTATGTTTTTAACCGCTTTCTTGGTCTTGTCGCTTTCAGCAGTAGCCTCTTTTCTTGCAGCTTCTTTTTCTTCAGTTTTTACCTGCTCCCATACCTTGCTGTGAGAAACCATGATACGCTTGTCGTTACGATCGAATTCGATGATCATGAACGGCAATGTTTCTTCAGCTTCTACGTTGCTGCCATCTTCCTTGCGGAGGTGACGGGCAGGAGAGTATGCTTCAAGGCCGTACTGCAGTTGTACAGTTGCGCCCTTGTCGTCTTTACGGGTAACGCTACCTTCATGAATAGAACCGATCGGGAATACTGATTCAAATGTATTCCATGGATCTTCTTCCAGTTGTTTGTGTCCGAGCGCCAGCTTGCGGTTTTCCTTATCAATCGACAGGATAGCCACATCTATTTTATCGCCTACTTTCACAAACTCGCTTGGGTGATTGTAACGCTTGATCCAGCTCAGGTCGCTGATATGGATCATGCCGCCGATGCCGGTTTCCAATTCCACAAATACGCCATATGGAGTGATATTCTTAACGGTTCCTTCATGGCGGCTATCAACAGGGAATTTGTTTTCAATCGTATCCCAGGGATCCTGTGACATCTGCTTGATAGACAGGCTCATCTTACGCTCATCTTTATCAAGAGTTACCACAACTGCTTCATGCTCTTCGCCCAACTTGAAGAATTCCTTCGCGTTGATAGGCTGAGAAGACCATGTGATCTCTGAAACGTGTACAAGACCTTCTACGCCCGGCATGATTTCAAGGAATGCACCATAATCTTCGATGTTAACCACTTTACCCTTGATGTGAGCGCCTTCTACTATTTCAACAGGCAGGTTATCCCATGGGTGAGGAGTCAGTTGTTTCAGACCAAGGCTGATACGTTTCTTCTCATCATCGAAGTCAAGAACCACGACGTTAAGTTTCTGGCCGTTATGCAGCACTTCGCTCGGGTGCGTTACGCGGCCCCAGCTAATGTCGGTAATATAAAGTAATCCGTCAACACCGCCCAGGTCGATGAATGCGCCGAAGTCGGTAACATTCTTAACAGTACCTTCCAGTACCTGTCCTTTTTCAAGCTGGCCAATGATAACACTACGCTGCTGCTCGATGTCGCTTTCGATAAGCGCCTTGTGCGATACAACCGCGTTGCGGATAGTTTCGTTGATCTTAACAACCTTGAAGTCCATTGTTTTACCCACATACTGATCGTAGTCGGTAACGGGCTTCACGTCGATCTGAGAACCAGGTAAGAATGTTTCCAGGCCATAAACATCCACAATAAGACCGCCCTTGGTCTTGCTGGTGATAGTACCTGTAACCACTTCGCCTGTTTTGTAGAAGTCCACGATCTGCTGCCATGCGCGCGCTGCTCTGGCCAGTTTACGGCTCAGGTGCAGGTGACCATGTTTGTCTTCTTTTTCCACTACCATTACTTCTATTTCATCTCCGATACGTATTTCGGACATGTCACGGAATTCATTAAGTGAAACAAGACCATCTGATTTGAAACCGATGTTGATGATAACGTCGGTCTTGGTAAGACCCACGATAGCGCCACGCAACAGTTCGCTTTCAGCGATGGCTTTAAATGTGCTGCCATAAAGGCTGTCGTACTTAACGCGGTCGTCTTCTTTGTAAGAAGCCACATTGCGTTTGTCCACACTCCAGTCGAAATCATCGTGCGATGTAGTCGATGGCTCTGTGTAGTAATGACGAGGAGCACGAGGTTGTGCTTTTTCCTCAGTAGCTGGCTGTGCAGCTTCATGAGCTTCGTCTGCGGTGAGGTTTTGAGCCTCATCGTGCATCGGGTGAACAGTTTCGGCAACTGCATCTGCGGTTACCACTGTTTCTGCCGCAGCATCGTTAATTGCTTCCGGCGCTATGGCCGCAGCCTCATTAGTTGCTTCTTGCGCTTCTGAATTCAATACTTGATCTTCCAATTGTACTCACTTCAATTTGTACGGATGTCCCGAATGCTTTAGGGATTCCGGCGGTTAAAAAAATAAATTAAATGTTGTTTCCAACCCGTTTTTTTGGGAGTGCAAAGATAGGGGATTTTGTTGATAAGTTTATAAGATGATTTATTCCCTCTGGACATACGCATTAAAATGGCTCTTCAGATGCAACGACGGCAATGGATTTCTAAACCATGGACAAATGTGAATAATTTTACTTTTTCAGGGTGATGGTTCTAATGGACATTTTGGGTTAAATACCAATTCGCAGAATAGCAATCCTTCAGATGAACCGGCTTATTTCTGATAAACGGCATAGCAGGCCAAGGACCTTGTGATAAGGTTTTCATTGGGAGCCGCTGTCTATAGGTAACGTGGGTTAATATTCAATATTCATACTCAGTCCTTCTTTGAGGCGGGCAAGCTGGGGGTTCTTTTGGGCCATTACTTCAAACATTTCGCTTTTGCTGAGCACACCTTTGCTTTGTTCGGCTTTTGTTGCTTCGTCTTCCTGTATCCCGGTAGTGATGCGAACAATCATTTTTGCCTCGGCAATAAAATAATCGATAAGGGCTGTGCGCTGCTCTTTGGCGTAGGTGTCGGTAAGTTCGCTAGGCGAAATGATACGCAGTTCATCGGGCGGGTATACTTCCAGTTTCATCATGCTGAATTGTGCATGGATCACGTTTTTGGAGGTTGCCTGCAGGAGGGCTTTGTATTGGTCGAAAATGTTGTGGGCCGCTTCTTTGGTCAGTATTTTTTGTTCCTGGTTCTGATTGGCGGTGGCCTTGGTAACCTCTGAGTCGAGATCGCTGAGCAGATCCATGCTTAACCTTCCGCGACTACCTGCGGGCCTTGCTGCCGGGGGGGGTACCGGAGCAGCGGCAGGCTGAGGGACAGATGCCGCTGGGTTTGGCCTGGTTTCGGCTGCAGGCGCAAGGGTATTCTGCGGAGGCGGAACAACAGGTTTTTTAGTTTCTGTTGGTTCATTGCCGGTATTATTTGCGGCAATGCCTGAATTGGGTTTTACCGCAGATGGGGTCTCTGTAGCTACACTACCGAAGTTTTTTTTTACGTCTCCGGTTTCAGCCTGCATACTACCCAATGTAACCTGGACGCCGGAAACGGCCTGCAGCAGAAAGCACAAACGGATGAGGCACATTTCGATGTGCAGGCGTTTGTTGGTAGCGTTTTTATAGTTCAGTTCGCAGTCGTTGATGACATTGAGGGCCGAAAGAATAAATGATGGAGGAGCCTGGTTTGCCTTTTCGTTATACACCGGTTTGAAATCGTTGGGCACATCGAGGAGCCTGGCCATACGGCTGTCTTTGCACAGCAGCAGATTACGGAAATGCTCGGCAAGGCCATTGATGATGACATCGCCTTCAAAGCCTTTTTCGAGGGCCTGATCGAGCAGGAGCAGATTGCCGGCTACATCCTGGCTCAGCATACCATCGGAGAGGCGGAAATAGAATTCCGCATCGAGCATGTTGAGGTGCTCCATAGTATTGGCATAGGTGAGGATGCCATTGGTAAAGCTGGCTATGCGGTCGAGCATGGAAAGTGCATCGCGCATACAGCCTTCGCTCTTCTGGGCTATAATGTGCAGGGCGGCTTCCTGTGCTACCATTCGCTCCTTAACAGCAATGCTCTGGAGGTGGGCAACAATATCGTGGGTGGTGATGCGTTTGAAATCGAATATCTGGCAACGGCTGAGGATGGTAGGGAGTATTTTATGTTTCTCGGTTGTAGCCAGAATAAAGATAGCGTAGGGTGGTGGTTCTTCCAGCGTTTTGAGGAACGCATTGAACGCCTGGGCACTAAGCATGTGTACCTCATCTATGATGTATACTTTATAGCGGCCCTGTTGTGGTGCAAACCTTACCTGGTTGGTCAATTCGCGGATATCATCAACGGAGTTGTTGCTGGCAGCATCGAGCTCGAAGACGTTGAATGAGTTGTTGTTTTTGAAACTGATGCAGGTATTGCAGATGCCGCATGCTTCCATGTCGGCAGTAGGCGATTCGCAATTAATAGTTTTAGCCAGGATACGGGCGCATGTGGTTTTACCCACTCCGCGAGGACCACAAAACAGGTAGGCATGAGCCAGGTGCTGGTTTTTGATGGCATTTTTAAGGGTAGTGGTAATGTGCTCCTGCCCCACAACCGTATCGAAGGTTTGGGGGCGGTATTTACGGGCGGAAACTATGTAATTATCGCTCATTTATTTTTTTAAGTCGAAAGTCATTAGTCGAAAGTAGAAAGTCGAGCGTATAAAGTCGAAATTACTAAGTTGGGCTTAAAGACCTTGTTTTTGTGTTTTTTGCTTTAGTCAAAAGTAAAGAGGAATGAGTAGAAAGAAAAAAGAAGTTTTTCGGAGGGAGTGGCATTAAATACATACTAATTGCATTATGTGTATTTTTTTGTTAACGCAAGTTGCTTATCGTTTGTAGTTGCATCAGTTGTAACTGATAATTATGAAGATAAATGTAACTAAATGTTTACTGAAAATTTATGTGCTTTGGCTGCTGCTTGGTGCAAATTCATTCTTTTATGTTACTTTTATTGCCTGAAAAGACTGTTTTTTAGCTAAATTATTATGAAAAGATACATAGCCATTCTGATTGCATTAGTACTGTTTACTATCGGGAGTCCTATGTCTGGTTTTTCGAAGGAAAAGCATAAAAAGAAGGAGAAGCGGAATATTCTGTACCGCATCCACATGATAGGTTATAAAAAACGGGAGCATAACAGGTATGTCAACCGGGGCCATCATGAGTTTTACCTGAAATCAAAGCGGGAACAGAAGAGAATCAGCAAGCACCATCTGAATCCAAACAAAGTGACCAAATCGGATAAGAAACTGGCCGCCAGGCACAGGAAGATGGCAGAAAAGGAGAGAAGTGCAAAGCAACGGGGTAATGATAAGGCCATTGAGGAGAAGAAGCATAAATCGGAGGAGGAAGCCAGGCCACAGGAAGAAGTAAAGCCTAAGGAAGAGGTAAAAGCCAAGGAACCTGAAACCCCTAAGGAGGTTGAAAAACCCAAAGAAGGTGAAAAACCCAAGGAAGGTGAAAAACCCAAGGAAGGTGAAAAACCAAAAGAAGGTGAAAAACCCAAGGAAGATGAAAAACCAAAAGAAGGAGAGAAGCCTAAGGGAGGAGAGACCCCCAAAGAGGGAGAAAAGCCTAAGGATGAAACTCCGAAGTAGGGGTTAAATATCCTGAAAAAAACCAGGCCGGGGGTATGGTTAAAATAGTTTATCGGTTTTCTTCTTCATTTATTTGGGGTTAGCATAGTGTTATTTAAAATTATTTTTCTTTTCTTTGCTTAAAGAATAAAAAGATGAAGAATACCCTGAGAAATATTATTCTGTTAGTGTTCCTTGCGATCTCCTTTAATTTTGGATTGAGTTCCTGCTTTTGGCGCAGGAGTGGTGATTTCAAATGGAGTACCAGGCATCATCCAAAGTTCTTTTATCATAAGGGCAATAATTTTGGCGGTCGCCGCCTGTGGGTGCGTACGCCGCATTATGGCCGTACCTTGTATTAATCTGCAAATTCTTTCCTGTAGCTACAGCTTTTCTATTTTTGGAATGGGCTGATTTTGGTAATTAAGTATTGATGCATGGATAACTGTGTTGCTATATAAGCGGCGGCAATTTTCCTTATGTATGATGATAAAAATACTTATGCCATCTTAATTGTTCTCCTGCATTTTTAATTCATCAACGTTCGTTCCTTTGGGCTTTAAATAGAATTTGTGTTTCGTGGCTTTTTTATATATGGTTTGCTTGTTGTGATATAGAGTGCTCCCTGTACAAAGGCCGGAGCACAGGAAAAAAATAAAAAGCCCATGAGCCATTTAAAAGAGAAGGTGAAGTTAATGGAAAGGAAAGTCGGGTATTATTGATTAAGCCTTAAGAAATCCACAGCGCATTTTCAGGGATTCAATAAATTGATCAACTTCCTGTAGCGGATTTTATTATTTCCTCAATGCTACATTAGCCTACCTTTGCACAATGCAGCATACAGATACCAATAGTATTCTCCGGTCATTCAATATAGCAGCCCTCAATGAAATGCAGGAGGCCGCGCATAAGGCAATATTAAAGGAAAGGGATGTACTGTTGCTGGCGCCAACGGGGTCGGGTAAAACACTGGCCTATCTGCTGCCGGTGCTGAAAATACTTAAAGCATCGTTTAAGAATCCTCAGTGCCTGGTGCTGGTTCCATCGCGCGAACTGGCGCTGCAGATAGAACAGGTATGGAAGAAAATGTCGACCGGCTTTAAAGCCAATGCCTGTTATGGCGGCCATTTGCTGGAGACAGAGATCAACAACCTTAAAACACCACCTGCGCTTATTATTGGTACGCCGGGCAGGGTAATGGATCATATAGTGCGTGGTACCATAGATTGCAAAAACATCAACACACTGGTGCTGGATGAGTTTGACAAGTCGCTGGCACTGGGCTTTGAGGATGAAATGTCTTTTATCATCAGCAAGCTGTATCACCTGCACAAGCGCATACTTGTGTCGGCCACGGCGGCGGTTGAGATACCACCATTTACAGGTGTTGAGCACCCGGTAACGCTGGATTTTATAAGTGAAAAAGCGGCAGCCGGAAAACTGGAACTGAAGCGGGTAATATCGCCAACGAAAGATAAAGCGGAAACACTTTTTAATCTGCTTTGCCAGATAGGAGGGGAGTCTACATTGGTATTTTGCAACCATAGAGAAGCGGCAGAACGTACGCATAATCTGATAACAGAGATGGGTATTGAAAATGCCTATTTTCATGGGGGGCTGGAGCAAACAGAACGGGAGCAAACGCTGGCCCGTTTCAGGAACGGATCGGTATGGTACCTCATAGCTACCGACCTTGCTGCACGCGGACTTGACATACCGGAGGTGAAGCATATTGTGCACTACCATATGCCTACAACCGCTGAAGAGTTCATACACCGCAACGGACGTACTGCAAGACAAGATGCTGAAGGTACTGCCTACCTGCTGCTTCATGCCGAAGAGACTGTGCCTGCATGGCATACAGAAGAAAGCGAGGCACTGGTTTTGAAAAGCGATAATGCATTGCCACCTGATGCGCAGTGGACAACCATTTATATAAGCGGAGGCAAAAAAGATAAACTTAATAAAACAGATATTGTAGGCTTCTTTTCTAAGGTGGGACAACTGGAGAAAGGGGACCTTGGGCTGATAGATGTGAAGGACCATATGAGCTATGCGGCTGTGAAAAGAAATAAAGTGAAACAACTGCTGAAGAATGTACAGCATGACAAAATGAAGGGAAAGAAGTACAGGATCGCTGTGGCGAAATAAACTAATGATTCACCCAGATTGAAAGATTGGGACTTTGTGAGGGAGAACTATCCATTCAGTAATAATTCGTGAAATTGTTGAACTTGAAAATGTGGGCAGACTATTTTTTTAAGTGAGCTGTTTTTGTGAACATGTAGTCTCAGTTATATATCGTTATGTTTAATTGTTGGTTTGGCCCGGCCCGTAATAATGCTAAAATTCAGAAGAATGTTAAATAAGTGTGTATTACACCCTGTTGTTTATGGATTTTTATTTTTGAATTGATCTTTAGCATGTATTTTTGGCAAACACGATGCAACAGGAAATAAAAAAGATCATACAATCTTCTATTGACGTAAAGCAGCACATACTTACTGACCTTACCTTAATTGAAAAAATTGGAACTGTAACCAGACTGATAGCCGATGCTTTTGCGGCAGGCAATAAAGTGCTTTTCTGCGGCAATGGCGGCAGCGCTGCCGATGCCCAGCATCTGGCCGCTGAATTCAGCGGCAGGTTTTATTCAGACAGGGATCCGCTTCCGTCTGAAGCACTTCACTGCAATTCATCTTATATGACAGCGGTAGCCAACGATTATGGTTATGATGTGGTATACAGCCGGATTGTGAAAGGTACGGGGAAGCCCGGCGATGTACTGGTAGGGCTGAGCACCTCGGGCAATTCTGTTAATATTATCAAGGCAATGGAGCAGGCCAGAGAGATTGGTATGATTTGTGTAGGATTAACAGGAGAAGGCGGAGGTAAGATGAAAGCAGTTTGCGATCACCTCATCAATGTGCCCAGCAGCGATACCCCGAGAATTCAGGAGTCGCATATTATGATCGGGCATATAATTTGCCAGTTGGTAGAAGAGCAGTTGTTTTAAAAACAGACCTTATGAAACTTTTCAATAATAAACCCGAAATAGATAAATCCTGGACTTTATTTCTTGACCGTGATGGCGTAATCAATGTAGAGTCTGTGGGGTCATATATTACATCATGGGATGAATTTAAATTTCATGATGGCGTACTAGAGGCGCTCAGGGTATTGAGCCATGTATTCGGCAACATAGTAGTTGTTACCAACCAGCGAGGGGTAGGGCGGGGTATCATGAGTATGGAAGATCTCCGGGATATAAATAAAAATATGCGCATGGCCGTTGCAGATCATGGCGGCAGGGTTGATAAAATTTATGCCGCGACCTCGGTTACCGATGACGACCATAACCGCAAACCAAATACAGGAATGGGTCTGCAGGCTCAGCAGGATTTCCCCGAAATTAATTTTAAAAAGTGCGTGATGATCGGCAATAGTTTAAGTGATATGGAATTTGGAAAAAGGCTGGCTATGTATAACGTTTTCCTCACTACCAAACATGTCCCTTTCGACATGCCACATGACCTTATCGACGAACAATTCGATTCCCTTTATGCATGGGCCTCGCGGTTGATTCCTGCTGAAATGGTGGTGTAAATCCGATTCTGAACCAAGATTGTTTCATTTATATTGTTTTTATTTTATTTATTTCCGGGCAATTACTTTGCCTGGCGATTTGCTTTGCTTGAGACTTTTTTAAAACCTGAAGGTTCAGCAACATATTATTGAAATCAAAAAACCTTGTTGGTATATGTTGTCATATGTATAGTAACATATATACATAACAAGAAATATATGTTTGAAAATTTAGCCATTAGATAAAGACGAAGAACCAGTGGATCATATCAGTTTCAAGAATAAAATATACAGTTTACGCCTATTTATTTCAGCTATGTTTTGTTTTTTTTAGAATAAAGCATTATGTTTACAATTCATAATGTTAAAGTGCCGCATACTGCTGTGACGGGGCTCTAATATTATGCATTAAGAAATTATTAATTTAATCTGTTTCCGAGTTTTTTTTAAATAAATCACGACTTATGAGATCAGGAAATCTATCCTTCCAAATGCAGCAAATTGTAAAAAAAATGGGCGGACTTAGTTTTAAGAAGGCGGTTCTTTTATTTGGGATATTGTTATTAAGCATTCCCTCATGGGCTTCTTGTAATTGTAGCTGGGTGCATTCTGTGCCGGTTACTGTAACGAACCTTGGAGCTTCTACGCTTTCAAACTACCAGGTTTCCATAACATTAAATACTGCTGCACTAGTAGGTGCAGGTAAGATGCAGGCATCAGGCAATGATATCAGGTTTGCTGATGCCAGCTGTACCAACCTGCCATACTGGATAGAAAGCGGAATGAACACCGCCACCACTGTTATCTGGATCAATGTAAACAGTATTGCACCGAGTACAACAACCACTATTTACCTATATTATGGAAACCCTGTTGCTGCTGCGGCTTCAGATGGTAATGCTACATTCCTGTTTTTCGATGATTTTAATGGTGTTGCTTTAGACGGTGCAAAATGGACATTGCATAATGGTGGTGGAAGTCTAGTAATAGGGGGCGGTACAGCATCATTCAGTTCAACATCTGAGGTTGATATTGTTTCTAATTCTTCTTTTGCTTTTCCTATTACAAGTGAGGCAAAAGTGAATTCAGCTACAGGCAACTGGCCGAATATCGGGCAGGTTGATAATGGAACAGCTAATGGAAATGCATTGTCGTTTGGTGGTGGGACTATGTATGTGGGTAGCACCCTTTCGAATTGCGCATTTTATGATATGACACTAAACGGGGTTGGAGCCTTAGGTGGAGCAGGTACTTGGAGTATGGTAAGGACTGCAACACAACTAATCACTTCTTGGCCAGGTGGAAGCAATACTGCTGGTTTTTTATCTCATCCTACCACAAATCAGCAGCTCGTATTGGGTTCTTTATGTTCTGGAACAGGGAATATGGTTGTTGATTGGTATCGTGCCAGGAAGTATGATGCCGCTGGTACTACTCAAAGCATAGGCGCGGAAGTTAGTAATGGTTGCCTTGCTTTTAATAATGGAAGTCCTCAATCCCTTTCGGTTTGTATTAGTTCTACGAATTCAATTAGTTCATTGCTTACTGCAACAGGTACAATCGGCTCCACCTTTAACTGGACGGTTACATCAGGACCATCTCATGGAACTATTGGTGGATTACCACAGAGCGCGGCAGGCGGCACCAACATATCTCCTGCTTTCACAACATTTACACCCACAGCAGGTTATATCGGAGCAGATGCCTTTACAGTACAGGTTTCAGATGGTATTATAAGTGTAACTACAACTATCAATGTTGTTGTAAACCCCACACCAACCATTACACTAGTTAGTCCGAATGCTGCTAATCCATTTGCGCCTGTGACAATTACAGGTACTAATTTTAATACTACAGCCGGGAATAACATAGTTTATTTCGGTGCTACACGCGCTGCTGTTACTTCGGCATCTGCCACGTCGCTTAGCGTTAATGTACCTGCTGATGCGACGTTTTATCCGGTGACCGTTGAGAATAGCACTTGTGCCTTAATAAGTAATGCAGCTACCAAATTCTTCCTGCCAACTTACAATAATGCATCCTATGCCCCCAATACAGTGAACTTTGATGCAAAGGTTGATTTTAACGGAGGCCTGAATGGTGCTGAAGGCGTTTCTTTAGTTGACGTGGATGGAGATGGCAAGGCAGATTTAGTAGTTGCCAGTTATAATTCAAGTTCTATTTTTATTTATAAGAATACCAGTGCTTCCGGCTCTATTACTGCTGGTTCATTTGCCGCTCCTGTATCATTTACTACCGGAACAAACCCAACGCAGATTGCGTTTAGTGATATTGATGGTGATGGTAAGCCTGATTTAGCTGTTTCCAACCAGGGAAGTGGTTCCGTTTCGGTTTTTCGCAATACATCCACACCTGGTACTATTTCATTAGCACCGCAAATTGTACTTACGCCAGGCGGTGTTCCTTATGGCATTGCCATCCAGGATTTAGATGGAGATGGAAAAGCGGATCTGGCAGTTACCAATGTCGCATCGGCTTTTTTATATACATACAGAAATACATCTTCAGCCGGAAGCATTTCATTCGGGTCTGTTGGAACATTCGCAATTGCCGGCGGATCGATTGGAGTGGCTCTGGGCGACATGAACGGAGATGGGTTACCAGATGCAGTTTGTTCAAACATGAATTTTGGAATGAACAGTGTTTCCGTGCTGGTTAACGCTTCGTCACCGGGTGCAATATCATTTGCTGCCAAGGTTGATTTTGCTACCGGAACAACTCCATATGGAGTAGCATTAGCTGATATTGACGGAGATGGCAAACTGGATATTATTACAGCAAATCAGGGCTCGTCAAATGTATCTGTGATACGTAATAATACCTTTCCGGCCATGAATTCCCATGTGGAATTTATTGCTGGTACTAACCCCTGGTGGGTATCAGTCGGAGATGTTGATGGTGATGGCAAGCCTGATATTGCATGCACCAACAGGGGTAGCAATACGGTATCCGTATTTAGGAATACAGCAACGAGCGGCACAATAGCTGCAGGATCATTTGCAAATGCTGTAGGTTTTACCACCGGCTCGTCGCCAGTTACGGTAGCTATAGGTGATCTGGATGGAGATGGTAAACCAGAGATGGCGGTTACCAGTTTTAATTCCAATATTGTTTCTGTTTTCCATAACAATCCATTACTCCCCAATACAGGCACACTAACCGTTTGCCCTGGTTTAACTACTACTTTAAGTAATTCGTTTGCAGGCGGTGGTACATGGTCTTCCAGCGCTCCCACTATTGCAAGCGTTGTGGCCGGCACCGGCGTTGTTACCGGCATCCTGGAAGGTGGTACGGCAAATATTACCTTTACAACAGCAGGAACATCTCAAGTAGTAGTTTCATCGGTAACGGTTACGGCAACTCCTACAGTTACCAATATATCTCCATTAGTCGGCTTCCCTACTTCTTCGGTAACTATTACAGGTACCAATTTTAATACTACCACTACTAATGATGTAGTATGGTTTGGTGCTACACGCGCTACCGTAAATACAGCTTCTGCAACTTCGTTGACAGTATCTGTGCCAGTGGGGTCTGTGTTTGGCCCGGTAACAGTTGAGAATGCAACCTGTGGTTTACAGGCAGCTTCAACCGGAACCTATTTGCAGAATTACAGTAATGGCGCTTACATCGCTAATACTGTAAACTTCGATCCTCAATTTACAATGACAACCGGCAGTAGCCCTTGGGATGTTGCATTAGGAGATATAGATGGAGATGGAAAATCAGACATTGTGGTAGTAAATAACGGATCAAATACAATTACTGTTTTCAGAAACATTAGTTCATCTGGATCGTTGACTTCAGGTTCATTTAGTGCCGGAGTTTCTTTTGCTACAGGTTCAAGCCCTATTGGCCTTGCCATTGGTGATGTAGATGGTGATGGCAAACTGGATGTTGCTACTGCAAATTCCGGTACAACCACTGTTTCCGTGTTGCGCAATACGAGTACACCCGGTACAATATCCTTCAGTGCAAATGTGGATATTTCTATTGGTGCAAGCGCACCGACAAATGTAATAATAGGAGATGTAGACGGAGATGGCAAGCCTGAATTGATAACCTGTAATTTCAGTTCGAATAATATTTCCGTACTTCAGAATGTTTCAGTTCCAGGTGTGATTAACGGATCATCCTTTAATTCGGCTGTAAACTTCACAGCAGGCACTAACCCTGAAGGCCTTGCATTCGGAGATATAGATGGAGACGGGAAGCCAGATATTGGGGTTTCTAACCGTAATTCAAATAACATATCCCTGTTACGTAATACTTCAACTATTGGAACGATCAATGCCGGTACACTGGCTTCTGCAGTAAACTTTGGCGCAGGTACAAGTCCGGTAGGAATGAGGTTTGCTGATATTGATGGTGATAGTAAACTGGATGTTGTAGTTGCAAATAACGGAGCAAACAATTTTTCTGTTTTCCGTAATACTGCCACCTCCGGTGTTCCATTCGTCGCTGGTTCACTTGCTGCACGTGTTGACTATGGTACTTCTTCCAATCCATTTTTTAATATAGGAATTGGCGATATAGATGGTGATGGTAAGCCAGATGTAATCAGCACCAACTCAAATGGTGGAAGTATTTTTGTTTTCAGAAATACAGCCACAAGTGGTACGATTAATGCTGGTTCTTTTGCTAACGCAGTAAATTTCGCCGCTGCAGGCGGCACTACGCCAAACGAATACGTTTCGGCAGTAGGGGACCTGGATGGTGATGGTAAGGCTGATATAGTGGTTTCCAACAAAAGTTCTGCCTCAATTTCTGTATTACGGAATGATCCATTGCAACCAATCACTGGCACATTTGTAGTTTGCCAGAATGGTCCAACTTCAACTTTAAGTGAGGCCGCTATCGGTGGGACATGGACCAGCAATAATCCTGCTATAGCAACAGTTGGCGCAACAACAGGAGTAGTAGCCGGATTAACAGCAGGAACCACTACTATTACTTATCAGGGAACAGCGAGTGGTCTGACTCCGGGTAATTATACTACACAAACAGTAACAGTAAATGCACAATCAAGCGCCGCATTTACAGCTACTCCAAATCCGTTCTGTATAGGTATAGCAACAACATTTAATAATGCATCTGCCGGTATTACGGCTTATGCCTGGAATTTCGGTGATGCAATTACTGCCGCAGGTAATAATCCAATTCATACTTATGCTGCACCAGGTACTTATACTGCATCATTGCAGGTTACCAATACCAACGGATGTATTTCTTCAGCTACCGGTATTGTTACAGTTAATCCATTACCAGTTGCCATCTCAGGATCGCTATCAGTTTGTACAGGATTGACTACCACACTTTCTAATGCCAACCCGGGGGGCACATGGAGCAGCGCATCTCCCGGGGTTGCTACCATTAACGCGGGATCAGGTCTGGTGAATGCATTAACTCCCGGAACTACAGTTATCACTTATACATTACCTACAGGTTGTGCCATTACGGCCACAGTTACTGTAAGCCAAACACCTGCGGCAATAGGTGTTCCCGGTCCGGTTTGCGTAGGTTCCAATATTACTTTAACGGATGCATATCTTCCCGGAACGGGAGTCTGGACCAGCAGCAATACTGCTTTTGCCTCAATTATTGCAGGTTCAGGTGTTCTTACCGGTGTAGGAGCAGGAAGCCCGGTTATTACTTATACTATACCTGCAACAGGTTGTTTCAATACAGCTACGGTTGTAGTTAATCCGTTACCTGCTGCAATATCCGGTACACTGGCTATTTGCTCAGGTCTTAACTCTACGCTTGCTGATGCAACGCCACTGGGAACATGGAGCAGCAGTACACCTGCTGTGGCTACGGTAGGCGCATTAACAGGAACCGTTAATGCAGTTGGTGCAGGTCCGGGCAATTCAACAATTACCTACACATTACCCACAGGATGTATTGCAACAGCAATTGTTACTGTTAATCCTAATCCTGCTTCCATACTTGGTACTGCAACTGTATGTACCGGGTTTACCACAACGTTGACCGATGCAACATTATTGGGTACCTGGAGCACAAGTAACCCGACAGTAGCGACAGTAGGAGCAGGTAGCGGTGTGGTTACCGGAGTTGCTCCTGGTAACGCTACCATTTCCTATACATTGGCAACAGGATGTCTGGCATCGGTTATTTATACCGTTAATCTGACACCTGCAGTTACAACAGGAACAACTACAGTCTGCGTTGGTTCAACAACTACACTAAGTGATGCAACTGCAGGTGGTACCTGGACGACCAGTAATCCTGCTCAGGCAACGGTTGGCGCATTGACAGGTATTGTTTCGGGTGTATCGAATGGTAATCCTAATATATTATATACCATGCCTACCAGCTGTTTTGTAAGTACCCCGATTACTGTTAATCCGTTACCATTATCAATAGGTGGCGCAACCAATGTCTGCGTTGGCCTTACTGCAACAGTAACAGATGCATCAGGCGCTTCAACCTGGACCAGCAGCAATCCGACTTATGCAACTGTGGGCGCGGCAACAGGTTTAGTTACCGGTTTGTCGGCTGGAGTTATTACAATCACATTTACACTTCCAACAGGTTGTGCGGTTTCTGCACCATTTACAGTTAATCCTTCTCCTGCAGCTATTACAGGCGCAACTTCAGTATGTGCTACGCTGACTACTTTATTTGCCAATTCAGTAACCGGCGGTACATGGAGCAGCGCTGCTCCGGGCACAGCATTGGTTAATGCTGTCAGCGGGCTGGTAACAGGTGTCGCGGCAGGTTCTACCAATATTATTTATACATTACCGGCAGGTTGTAATGCTACCAAAGCAATAACAGTTAATCCGCAGCCAAGTGCAATTGTCGGCGCCAGCGGTGTTTGTGTCGGACTTACCACTTCTCTAACTGATCCCACTATTGGTGGTACATGGAGCAGCAGTAATCCTGCAACAGCAACAATATCAGTAGGCGGTCTTGTTACCGGTATCACTGCAGGTACACTTAATTTGTCTTATACCTTACCGGCAGGTTGTTTCTCTGTTCAGCCATTTACGGTTAATCCTACACCAGCGGCAATTACAGGTACCAATGTCGTATGCGTGGGATCTAACGTTACACTTAGTGATGTAACAAGCGGTGGTACATGGAGCAGCAGCGATGTGGGCAGAGCTACAGTTAATGCAGCTACAGGAGTTGTTACTGGTGTATCATCAGGTAATCCTTCTATTATATATACATTACCGGCAGGTTGTACAGCAACCTATCCGATTACTGTAAACGCAGTTCCGAATATTGCTTCATTTGCAACTTCCGCAACTTCGCAATGTACCAGTATTGCATCAACAGTTACCATTACCTCAGCCAGCCTTGGAGCAGGAACATTTACAGTAATTTATAATTTAAGCGGAGCAAATTCTGCATCCGCAAGTACCGCTACACTTACCATGGGTGGTGGCGGATCAGGTACTTTCACAATACCATCCGGTTTACTAGCCAATTCCGGCGCTACTACGGTAACAGTTACTCAGATCACCAATAACTTTGGTTGTTCAAGCGCTCTATCTTCAGGCAATACATCTTCATTCACAGTTTATCCTTATCCTGTAGCCTATACAGTTACCGGAACAGGGGGTTATTGCGCAGGTGGTACCGGAATACATGTTATGCTTTCCAACTCTGCGGGAGGTATCAGCTACCAGTTATATCTGGGCGGTGTTGCCACAGGAGCGCCTGTAGCCGGTACATTTGTTACACTCGATATGGGTGCGCAGACAACCGCAGGAACTTACACAGTTATAGGTACGAATACAACAACATTATGTGCCTCTAACATGACAGGCAGTGCCATTATTACGGTTAATCCACTGCCAACTGTTTATGCAGTTACCGGTGGCGGATCTTATTGTGCAGGTGGTACGGGAGTTGTTATAGGCATGGCCAATTCTGATATCGGCAACACTTATCAATTGTATTTAGGCGGCGTTGCATCAGGTAGCCCGGTGACCGGTACCGGTGGGGCCATCAGTTTCGGGCTCAGAACTTCGGCGGGCACTTATACAGTAATAGCCACCACCACCGCAACAACTTGTACAAATACTATGGGCGGCAGCGCAATAGTTGTTGTTAATCCTTTGCCTGGAGCAATAACAGGTACAGCCAGTGTTTGTCCTGGACTTACAACAACATTGGCCAGCGCTTCTCCAACAGGAACCTGGACCAGTGTTAATACAGCAGCAGCTACAGTAAATGCAGCATCAGGAGTTGTGACAGGGGTTTCAGCAGGTACATCTGTAATAAGTTATACATTACCTACAGGTTGCGTAGCTACCACAATAGTTACAGTTAATCCTAATCCATCAGCAATTATCGGCGCAGGCCCGGTTTGTACCGGTAGCACTCTGGCATTGACTGATGCTTCAAGCGGCGGTACATGGGCAAGCAGCAATGTTGGTGAAGCTACAATAGGAGCGGCTACCGGAATTGTTGCCGGAGTAAATGCAGGTACACCTACAATGACTTATACATTACCTACCGGCTGTCTTGCAACAGCCCAGGTTACAGTGAATAATACGCCTGCCGCAATTACCGGAACAACAACAGTTTGTCCGGGGCAGACTACATTATTAAGCAGTACAACTGCAGGAGGTTCATGGACCAGCAGCAATAGCTCAGTTGCTACAGTAAATGCAGCAACCGGTCTGGTTAGCGGTGTTGCCGCAGGAAGTCCTGTTATTACTTATACTGTAAATGGTTGTTTTGTAATTTCTACCATTACAGTTAATCCATTACCTGCAGCTATAACAGGTACTGCAAGTGTGTGTGTTGGTTCTTCGGTAACGCTTGCAGATGCAAATCCAGGTGGTACATGGAGCAGCAGCAATCCATCATTTGCAACGGTAATAGCGCTTACGGGTGTTGTAACCGGCGTTTCAGCAGGTACACTAACCATTACTTATACATTGCCAACCGGTTGTTATACTACAACCAGTTTCGTTGTTAATCCTATTCCTGCGGCTATAACAGGAGTAAATAATGTTTGCATAGGTCTTACTACAAATCTTGGAAATACGATCACCGGTGGTGTATGGACCAGCAGCAATGGGGCTCTGGCAACAGTAATTGCAGGTACCGGTGTTGTAACCGGTGTTTCAGCAGGTACACTTAATATTACCTATACTTTGCCTGGAGGTTGCCTGACAACATACGCAATAACAGTTAATCCCAATCCTGTATCAATTTCAGGAGCGAATAATGTTTGCGTGGGCTTAAACACAGCCCTTACTGATGCAACACCTGCAGGAACATGGAGTTCGAGCAACACTGCCATTGGTTCTATATCAGTGGGTGGGGTAGTAACCGGTGTGAGTGCAGGTAATATCACTATTACTTATACGCTAGCAACAGGTTGTATCAATACTTTGCCATTTACTGTTAATGCGTTACCATCGGCCATCACCGGGACATTGAACTTATGTGTTGGTCTTACCACTGCATTAGGATCTACACCAGGCGGCGGAACATGGAGCAGCAGCAATACGCTTCTCGCAACAGTTAATGCGGGAACAGGAGTTGTTACCGGTGTTGCAGCAGGTAATCCAAACATTACCTATACATTACCAACAGGTTGTATCATATCTTCGGCAATAACTGTTAATCCGACACCTGCAGCCATAACAGGCGCAAATACAGTATGTACAGGATTAACAACAGCACTGGCTGATGCAACCTCCGGCGGCACATGGAGCAGCAGCGATCTTACTTTGGCAACTGTAAATGCAGCATCTGGAGTTGTTACCGGTGTAGCAGCAGGTAATGTAGTTATTACCTATACTTTACCAGCAGGATGTACCGCTATTCTGCCAATGACCGTGAATACCCAGCCTGCAGCAATTACAGGAGCTGGATCAGTTTGTACCGGCTTTACCACAACGCTGGCTGATATAACAGCAGGCGGAACATGGACCAGCAGCAATACATCGGTAGCAACTGTCGGGGCTCTGACAGGAGTGGTGTCCGGCATTACCGCAGGCGCTGTTACAATTACCTACACTATGCCAGGTGGTTGTACTTCACTTAGATTATTTACAGTTAACCAGACTCCTTCACCGATTACAGGTGTAAGCAATGTTTGCGTTGCATCAACCGCTACATTAATTAACCCAAGTATAGGAGGTTCATGGACCAGTTCAAATATCGGAATAGGTACAGTCGGTTTATTGACCGGGGTAGTTACAGGTATTTCGGCAGGCGCAATAACCATTACCTATACGCTTCCTGCTGGTTGCAATGTAACTTATCCTTTAACAGTTAATCCATTACCGGCGGCCATAGCAGGATTCTCTACGGTTTGTGTTGCCGCAACAAGCACTCTGACCGACGCTACCGCTGGTGGTGTATGGAGCAGCAGTAATGTGGCCAGCGCAATCATAGGAAGTGCATCCGGGATCATTACCGGTGTGGCAGCAGGTACTACTACATTTACTTATACGTTGCCTACAGCATGTATTGCTACGATGCCAGTAACTGTTAATGCATTACCTGTTATCTATTCAGTAACAGGAGGAGGCAACTATTGTGCAGGTGGTTCGGGTGTTGCAATCGGATTAAGCAATTCTACTATTGGTATCAATTACCAGGTTTATTATAATAATGGTGTAATAACTAATACCTACGGTACTCCATGGGCAGGAACAGGAGCAGCAATTAATTTTGGACTTTTTACCGGTGCCGGTGTATATACAGTGGTAGCCATCAATGCTGCTACCGGATGTAATGTACAGATGAATGCCAGCGCAACTGTTGGTATTAATGTACTACCAACAGCCTATACCGTAACCTGGGTTGGTTCGGGTAGTTATTGTGCCGGAACTACAGGTGTTACTGTAGGTCTCAGTAATTCGACAACCGGTGTAAACTACCAGTTATATCTGGGAGGTGTTGCCGTGGGTACACCAGTTGCAGGTATTACAGGCAATGCTATTAGCTTTGGTGCTCAGGTAGCAGCAGGTGTTTATACCGTTATTGCAACCAATGCATCTACAGGTTGTACTCAGGCTATGACCGGTACGGCTACTGTTGTAATAAATCCATTACCAACCTTATATACAATTAACGGAGGTGGTGGTGTTTGTCCCGGCGGCTCAGTTGCCATCGGTCTGAGCAATTCTGACCTGTTCATCAATTATACGCTGAAACAAGGAGCAACATCAATTGTTACTGTTGCCGGTACAGGATCAGCTATCAGTTTCGGTTTGCAAAGTACATTAGGTGCATATACAGTTACTGCATTGAATACAATTACCGGTTGTACAACAACGATGTCGGGTACTGTAAGTATTACATCTAATCCATTGCCAACCAATACTTACGTTTTATCATCAACAGCAGTTTCCTATTGTTTAGGATCTACTCCTCCAACCTTTAACTTAAGCAATACGCAAACAGGTGTAAATTACCAGTTGATGTATTTCGGTGTTCCTTCAGGGGCTCCGGTTGCAGGTACAGGGTTACCAATTACATTTGGTACACGCAGTGGAGCAGGAGTCGCAGCATATACGGTTGCAGGTACTAATATAGCTACAACGTGCAGCAGCACTATGACCGGCACGGTATCGCTTGCTATTAATCCATTGCCTAATGTATATACAATCTATGGTGGTGGTTCATTCTGTGCAGGTGGTGCAGGAAGTATAGATAGCTTAAGCGGTTCGGATATAGGCATCAATTACTCACTTGTGCTGGTTGGTACAGGTACAATAGGTACTTTACCTGGTACCGGTTTGCCGCTTAGTTCAGGTCTGGTTACCACTCCGGGAACCTATACTGCCTTTGCGCAGAATTCGCTAACTACTTGTTCTGTTAATATGCTTGGAAGCGCGTTGATCACATCTAACCCATTACCAACAGCATATGCTGTTACAGGCACCGGCAGTTATTGTGCAGGTGGGGCAGGGTTGCATGTAGGTCTGGCAAATTCTGATCTGGGTATTAATTACCAGGTATTCAAGGCTGGCTTAGCTGTTTCTCCTGTTATTGCAGGAACAGGCGCGGCTCTTGATTTCGGCTTCTTTACAGCCGGTACATATACCATACAAGCTACAAACGCAGCGACATTATGTACCTTTAATATGACGGGTGGTGCAGTAATAACTGCAAATCCATTGCCTCTTGTTCAAAATGTTACCGGAGGCGGCAGCTATTGTGCCGGTGGTACAGGAGTTCATATTGGTCTAAGCAGTTCAACAGTTGGTGTTAATTACCAGTTGTATATCGGGCTGTCACTTTCAGGTGCATTTGTTCCTGGTACCGGAGCTGCTATTGACTTTGGTTTAAAGACAGCAGCAGGTTCTTACACAGTTATTGCTACCAACGCAACTACATTATGTACAAATACCATGTCGGGCAGCGCTACTGTAACTATTACAGCGTTACCAACGGTTAATAATGTAACGGGTGGTGGCGCATACTGTGCCGGTGGTACAGGTGTGCATATCGGACTGAACGGTTCGGTTGTGGGTAACAGTTATCAGTTATATAATGGCGCAGGTCTTTCGGGTGCAGCAATTGCCGGTACAGGATTGCCACTTGATTTTGGCTTCAGGTTCCTCGCAGGTACTTATACTGTAGTAGCTACCAATTCAACTACATTATGCACCAGCAATATGGCTGGAAGCGCTGTAATAAATGTAAATGCATTGCCAACACTGTATAATGTAACCGGTGGCGGCAGCTACTGTGCCGGTGGAACAGGTGTACATGTTGGTTTGAATAATTCAACTACAGGCGTGAACTATCAGTTATATGTCGGACCTACAGCAGTAGGATCAGTAATAGCAGGAACAGGATCATCAATTGATTTTGGATTTCAGGTATTGTCAGGTGTATACACAGTAGTTGCTACAGATGCAACTTCGGGTTGCACCAATAATATGACCGGCAGTGTATCAGTATCTATAAATGCCACCCCGAGTGTGTATACAGTATATGGTGGTGGTAATTATTGTGCCGGAGGCACCGGGGTTCATGTTTTATTGACCGGTTCACAAGGCGGAGTTACTTATCAGTTGTATAATGGTTTGGTACCGGTTACCTCATTAGCGGGTACTACAACAGGCCTTGACTTCGGATTAATGACGTCGGCAGGTAGTTATACAGTAGTGGCTACAGATAATACAAGTGGTTGTACTGCTAATATGACCAGCAGCACATCAGTGGTAATTACATCCCTGCCAATTGTTTATAGTGTTAGCGGTGGTGGTGCATATTGCGCAGGTGGCACTGGAGTTCATATCGGACTTTCTAATTCTGAACTAGGTGTATCTTATCAGTTATATAGCGGTACACTTACTGCAGGCAGCCCTGTTACAGGTACAGGTTCATCACTTGATTTCGGATTGCAGAATATAGCAGGTACTTATACCGTGGTTGCAACAAATCCTTCATCTTGTGTAAGCAATATGGCTGGCAGTGCAGTAGTATCTGTTAATCCATTACCTGGTACTTACACTGTAACCGGTGGTGGTAGCTATTGCGCCGGCGGTACAGGGGTGAATGTTGGCTTAAGCGGATCTAATTCAGGTATTAATTATCAATTATACAGAGGTACTACTTTGGTTGGCAGTCCACTTACCGGTACAGGTTCTTTACTTGATTTCGGTGTTCAGTCAATTAGCGGTACTTATACAGTAGTAGCCATCAATTCGGCTACGGCATGTACCATGAATATGACAGGAAGCGTATCTGTTACCCAGAACGCACTTCCTGCAGTATATACAGTAACAGGAGGCGGAAGCTATTGCGCAGGCGGTTCAGGCTTGTCTGTTGGACTTAGCAATTCGTCAACTGGTATCAGCTACCAGTTGTATCGTGGTACACTTGCAATAGGTGGTTTGGTTGGAGGAACAGGCATAGCTCTTGACTTTGGAATACAGACCTCAGCAGGTACTTATACCGTAGTTGCTTCAGACGACCTTACCGGATGTACCAGCACTATGACAGGTTCAGCAAGTATCGTTATCAATTCATTGCCTGTGGCCTTTAATGTAACCGGTGGCGGTAGTTATTGCTCTGCACTTGCAAGTACGTTGCATGTTGGTCTTTCAGGTTCACAGTTTGGCTATAATTATCAGCTTTACAATGGTACAACTGCAATAGGCGCTGCAATGGCGGGTACAGGAACAGCAATTGATTTTGGTGTTCAATCGCTGGCGGGAAACTATACTGTAGTTGCAATTAATGCAGGAACAGGTTGTACGAATACAATGACAGGCAGCGCTACAATAACAATCAATGCAACGCCGGTTGTTTATACAGTTACCGGTGGTGGTGGTTATTGCGTTGGTGGTACAGGAGTACATATCTTCCTGAGTGGTTCAGACCATTCAATCAATTACCAGTTATACAATGGTACGGTCGTTTCAGGTGCAGCATTAGGCGGTAGTGGAACAGGACTTGATTTTGGTCTTCTTACAGCAGCAGGCGCTTATTCAGTAGTCGCTACTGATCCTGCTACATCTTGCAGCAGCAATATGGGATCAACGGCAACAGTTGCAATCAATGCATTGCCACTTACATTCGCAGTTTCAGGCGGCGGCGGATATTGCAGCGGCGCTCCCGGTGTTCATGTAATGCTTAATGGTTCTGAATCAGGCGTAAATTACCAGTTATATCATAATGATACTCCTGTGGTAATGGGTACAATCGCCGGTACTGGTTTTGCACTTGATATGGGAGTTCAGAGTATGGTAGGAACCTATACAGTTGGCGCAGTTAATGCGACAACAGGTTGCAGTAATACCATGACAAGTTCTGCAGTTATCAGCATAAATCCTTTGCCGGCTCAGTTTACTGTTACCGGAGGCGGTAATTATTGCAATGGCGGAACTGGTCTTAACGTGGGACTTAGTGGTTCAGCTACCGGTATAAATTACAGATTATACAGAGGTGGGGTAGCGCTGGGCAGTGCAGTAGCAGGAACCGGCGGTTCGATTAATTTTGGATTACAGACAGTATCCGGCATTTATACCGTGATTGCAACAAATCCATCAACAGGTTGTACTTCAAATATGACATCCAGTGTATCCATCAGTGTTGATCCGCTTCCAATAGTTTATTCTGTTGCAGGTGGCGGAAGTTACTGCTCGGGTTCAACTGGTGTGGATGTAACAGTTTCATTATCTGAAACAGGTGTCAGCTATCAGTTGTATCACAACTCTGCATTAATCGGCAGTCCGGTTGCAGGTACAGGTTCACTTCTACATTTCGGGCCACAGATACTTGCTGGTATCTACACAGTAGTAGCAACGAATAATGCTACCGGTTGTACAAGTAATATGACCGGTTCAGCAACTGTATCCATTAATTCTCTTCCAGTAGTTTACAATACAAACGGAGGCGGTAGTTATTGCGCAGGTGGAACAGGAGTAACTGTTACACTTTCGGGATCTAATACAGGAATAAACTACCAGTTGTACAATACATCATCGATTGGTGGTGCTGTACCGGGTACTGGTCTTGGATTGAATTTCGGATTGCAGACCACTGCAGGCGCTTATTTTGTAGTAGCAACAAACGCAACTACAGGTTGTAAGGATACAATGGCAGGCAGTGCAAATGTTACAGTAAATACATTGCCTTCAGCATATGCGCTTACAGGAGGCGGTAATTATTGCTCCGGTGGCTCTGGTATTGCTATCGGCCTTATTGGTTCAAACACCGGCATAAGTTATCAATTGTACACTTCTTCTCCGCTTACTGCTACCGGCAGCCCGGTTCATGGTAATGGCGCTGCAATTACATTTGGACTACAGACTGCTGCGGCAACGTATAGCGTGGTAGCTACTGATACCGCAACAGGATGCAGCAGCAATATGACAGGAACTGTAACAATAAATGTTATCCCAACTGTTATTCCTGATGTTACAGTTGTATCCAGCCTTGGCGATACGGTTTGCTATGGTACATCTGTTACTTACAGTGCGATAAGCACACATGGCGGTACTTCTCCGTCCTATTCCTGGACAATCAATGGTCTGGCAGTGGGATCGGGAGCCAACTATACCTATATGCCTGTAAACGGCGACGACGTTAAGGTTAAGCTTACCAGCAGTGAGGCTTGTCCTTCTCCTGATACCGCAGTATATACAATTACCATGATGGTAAGGGATAATCTGACTCCTGATGTAGCGATAGTAGCGCTGCCTGGTGATACGGTATGTACAGGTACACTTGTTAACTTTACAGCCAGTTCTGTAAACGGCGGCAATGCGCCAGTATATACATGGTTTATCAACAGCGGTATGGTAGCAACAGGATCAACGTATACTTACGCTCCATCAAATAATGATGTTGTTTACTGCAGACTGACAAGCAATTATCCTTGTCTTGTTACTGCTACTGCAATCAGTAATTATAAGACAATGGATGTACAGAATGTAATTGCCCCTGCCGTTTCAATTGATGTTGCATATGGTACCAGTGTAGGGCCAAATGTTTACAATACCACCTTTACAGCTACGGTTTCAGCAGGTGGTCTTGCTCCAACGTATCAGTGGCTGGTAAACGGCGCTCCTGTACCTGGAGCAACCAATGCAACCTACCTGGCAGCTACTCTTATCGACGGACAGGAAGTTTCGTGCTATGCAGGCGTTAACAGCACATGCGGATTGCAAACTGCGATAAGCAAGGTAATTGTTCAATCAGCTAATGTTGGTGTACAACCTGTGGTAAATACAGGAGGCGAGATCAGGCTGGCTCCAAACCCTAACAAGGGCCAATTTATACTAAGTGGTAAGTTCGCTGCCGGCAATGATGAATCATTGATTCTGGAAATTACCGACATTGTTGGACAGGTTGTATATCATACCAACGTTACTACACATAACGGTGAGATCAATGAAAGAGTAATACTGGGTAATAACCTCGCTAATGGAATGTATATAGTTAACCTACGTTCATTGACGGATAATAAAGTATTCCACATGGTTGTTGAACAATAGTTCGATGACAAACCGATAAACTATCAGGTAGGGTGAATAACCTGTTCACGCTACCTGATTTTTGAAAATAACACAAGTTGTACCCTTTATTACAAATTGATATTTTTGCATATTTTATAATCGGGTATTTTTTTGTTAACTTTTTAAAATAATGAGTTTTCATAGAGAAATATTTTTGTAACTTTACCCGCAATATAATTCCAGCCATAAAAATTCTGAAAAAAACATACGCATATGAAGTATACATTCATGTTAGTTGCAGCATTTATCCTGATATTTACAGCCTGTAAAAAGAAAACTGTAGCAGGTAATTGCTATGCATGCACTCAGTATGACTCAATGGTAACTCCCTACTACAAAATTGTTCCCTCCGGAGTTGTTGACACTATGTGTGACAGGTCTCAGGGGTGGGTTGATTTCTGGTTAAAAACACATGTTTACGTAGATAGTTTTTATTATCGTACAGATAGCTTTGCGCATGGTTATACTGAATGGAGATGTCCTCAGTTTTAATGATAACGTTGGATTAATCCGGAAATTTCAGTAGAGGAATTATTTTATGTTTGTATTGTTAATATAATATCATGACACGTCTGTTTATATCAACTTTGGTTGTTTTATTATTTGCGAATTCGTGTACAAAAAAATCCGCACCGGTTAACTGCTATAACTGTGCAAGTAATGACTCTGTTGTGTCTAATATACCTGCCTTAAATAAGGCGCACTATATTTATATTTATGGTACGAAATGTGGTTTTACTGATGCTCAGGTGAGATTTTATCAAAGAGTGAACACTAAGGTGGATACAATGTTTTTCAGGAATGACACTCTGGAGGTTGAATACTGGACAATGAATTGTGATATAGAGTAAGGAACGATGACGAAATAACTCCCACCATCTTACTTGTTCTATTCCATTTTTATTTCGTTGTAAAAGTCTTAAAATAATTCATTATTCGCAGATTTTACGCCTCACAAAACATGCCTTCGCTAAAGCTATGGCAGTTAATAAAAGAAATATAACTTCGCAATATGGTGGAACTTATTTCATCAACGTTCCTAAGGATCACAATTCTTTTTTCCATTTCCCTTGTAATTTTATTACTTTTTCTATTACATCCCTGACACAACCCTTTCCTCCGGAATAGGGAGAAATATATTTACTGATATCTTTTATATCTGTTACGGCATCGGCAGGGCAGCATGGCAGGGCACAATGCTGCATTGCTTTATGATCCGGTATATCATCACCCATATAAAGTACTGTGTCCCGACCAATATCGTATGCGTTCATTATATCCCGTAGGAATTCAGCTTTGTTTTCAATTCCCAGGTGTACTTCATTAATTCCCAGTTTATTTAATCTTAAACGAACAGGCTCAGATTTGCCGCCGGTAATTATCCAAACATTATAATCTGCCTTTACGGCCTGTTGCAAGGCGTAACCATCCTTAATGTTCATTGTGCGCAGCATTTTGCCTTCTTCTGTTAGAAACAGGCTGCCATCAGTGAGCACACCATCTACATCGAACACAAAAGTGTTTATTTGTCCAAATAATTCGAGAAGTTCCATTGCAAACAGTATGAAGATGAATAATATGCAAATATGCAAACAAATTCTCAGATTGCTAAGAGCAGCAGGTACAATAATCAGTGTAACAAGGCAGAACGGCAGAGCCCCAAAGGAATCCTGAAAAATGGTGGGATCTGGTATGTATTTTAGCCTTGGTTATCGCGCCATTCGTATACCCAACCTGACTGAATCATTTCAAGGTGGCCCTCGTTGCAATCTTCGCGTTTTCCCTCAAAATTTGGTATCTCCAGCACCCACTCTATAAGCTCGGTAAACCGGATGCGGTATATTTTACTTTCACCAAAATCATCACCAAAACGCTCGTAAAGTTTCATAGCAATATCTTCGTGATCTCTCCAGTTTATCGGTGGTTCGTAATGGGACGACATAGATTCTTAATTTGACTTATTTACTTGAATACGGATTTTTTATTCCCCCAGAAACTGAGTCTGGTCGGGCAGGGTAACCTCTATGGTTCCTTCTCCCTCGTCGAGGTAGCATTGGCAGCCTAACCTGGAGTTGATCCTGGGGCTTATGGCGCGGTCAATAAAATCCTCTTCGTGGTCGCTTAATTCAGGTAACAGGTGTTCGCCATTCTCTACATAAAGGTGGCAGGTACTGCATGCACACACCATTCCACAATTGTGATGTAAATCGATATTGTTTTCTAAAGCAACTTCAAGGATACTCTGTCCGGGAGCAACATTGTCGATTGTTACCGGTGATAACCCTTTTTGTTCAAAATTGAATTTTATTGTGTACATGAATTATTAAGGCAGAATTTGCGGCAAAGGTAATGTTTCAAAGGTGAACAATGAATAGGGAACGGTTATAAGGGTATTTTTTTGAAAAAAAGCTATTTATTCGGATGTTCAGACTGGATAGAATCGGTAATTACTTTATATATATGCTGCCATTCAGGGTGTTTTTCCAGCAGTTTTTCCTGTGATTTCAGGGTGGCCTGGTCGTTTCTTACGGCTGGGCCTGTTTGCAGCCTGGATGGCGATGCGTGCTTTATGCGCTCGAAAGTTTGCTCAATTATAGGCATTAACATGGAAAAGGGAATTTTGTTCTCCACACATATATGTTCGCATATGGTCAGTAAGTGATTAATGAAATTATTCCCTATTACTGCCGAGAGGTGCAGCCATTTTCTTTGTTCGAAAGCGGCTTCAAAAAGGACGTCGGATAAAGCATGCCCCATTTCCAGTACAATCCGTTTGCTTTTAGGGGTGGCTGCTTCCCATGCACAAGGAATGTCCCTGTGTCCGGGAGGGTTATTCTTTAATATCGAAAAAACAGGCCATAGTATAGCAATATCAGGGGCGCAGGGTTTTATTTCGTCTATAGAAACAGCTCCTGCCGTATGTACGAGTACAGTATGATGAAAGCGGATTTGCGCGGCTACCTCACTGATGCCTTTATCGGAAACTGCCAGGAAACAAACATCTGCATTCCCATCTTCAATTTCACTGATCAGGCCATATTTGTCAACCAGCAAATGGGAGGCCAGTATCCGGGCTGATTCAAGGTCGCGGCCATATATGCCTGTACAATGATGCCGGGCTGAAACCAGGCTGTTGCTAAGAAACCAGGCTATGTTGCCGGTGCCTATAATACTGAATGTCATCTCTGGTAATTGTATGGTCCGGATAAAAAGTGTTTTTCCATTACTTCGAAAGCCTTTTGTTTTAAACCAGCCACATCATTTAGTGTTAATCCCGTAGTAGGGATAGGATCCAGAAAATGAATATGAACAGGTTTAGGACGTGCGTAAAGAATATTTTTGTGCGGTAATATTATCCCGGTATTAAACATAACACCCGGCATAACAGGTTTCTGGGTCTTAATGGCTGTAATAAAAGCGCCGTCGAAAAAAGGCTGCATAGGTTGATCGGTCTTATTCCTGGTGCCTTCAGGGTAGAGGCAGAGATGAATGCCCATCTCCAGAGTTTCCTGCATTTTTGCAAAGCTTTCACGTCGGCTGTTTTCCTGTTTTCTGTCTACCAAAATAGAACCCGCACGATAAATAATGCCAAACAGCGGTGTTTTGGCCATTTCTACTTTAGCCAGCGTTTTATTCGGACCGGGAATCCAGGGTGAAGAAACAGGAATATCCATCATGGAGTTGTGGTTGAGGATGACCACATACTGCTCGCCTTTTTTGAATTTATTTTTGCCCTTGCGAAAAACAGGACAAAAAATCAGCGGCATATATACGCCCATCCATAGCCTGAATATCGGATGTATCATTGACGATTTTCGTGGTTCGGGAAAAAAGGTGATCAGCCAGATGGGAATAAGAACTACCAGCATGGTAAGCACAAACATCAACAGTGCATAAACCATGAAAACAGCCCCGGATATTTTTCTTAATATTTTCATTTAGTCAGAGATAGTGGATAATCCCCAAAAGTAAGTGTAAATCGTTTGTTCCATAAATTTCATTTTTACCGAAATATTAAGTATTTTATGAGTGTGTATTTGCTGCTGATGATCCCATGGTGAAGACTCATAAATTCCAGTCAATAGGTTTTTCTCCATGTTCGGTTAACCAGTTATTTGTTTTGCTAAAATGGCCGCAACCAAAGAACCCACTATAAGCCGAAAAAGGGGAGGGGTGTGCTGCTTTTAAAATTTTATGTTTTGTCGCATCAATCAGGGCTTTCTTGTTTTGTGCAAATTTCCCCCACAGCATAAAAACCACATGTTCTTTATGGTCGGAGATATGCCGGATCACTTCATCGGTAAAAGTATGCCAGCCAATCTGGCTATGAGAATTGGGCGTATTGGCCTCAACGGTTAATGAGGCATTGAGTAATAAAACGCCCTGTCTTGCCCAGGGTTCCAGGTTGCCGGTAGCAGCAATTGGTATTTTCAGATCATTATTCAACTCTTTAAAAATGTTGACCAGTGATGGCGGTGGCGGAATGCCTGCCGGAACCGAAAACGACAAACCATGCGCCTGTCCGTTGCCATGGTACGGATCCTGGCCAATAATTACGACTTTGACCTTGCTGAAGGGAGTACAATCAAACGCATTGAAAATCAGTTTGCCCGGCGGATAAATAATCTTGCCGACTTTCTTTTCTTCCTTTAAAAAACTGACAATATTCCCAAAATAAGGCTTGTCAAATTCCTCTCTGAGTTCCTGTTTCCAACTGGTTTCTATGTTTACTTCCATTAAGTGTCTTTTTGGAAATAGCTATTGTTATCCTGAACGTACAGGTTATTATTTGATCTCAACTTCAAGAACCATGTTTCCCTGCATTACACCTTCCAGTTTGTCGCCGGGCGCAACGGGGCCTACACCTGCCGGTGTGCCTGTAAATATGAGGTCGCCAATATTAATAGTGAAAAATTTGGAGACATAGGCAATGATTTTGTCAACAGTAAAAATCATATTGCGGGTATGACCATCCTGAACAGTTTCGCCATTCTTTCTTAGTTGGAAAGCAATATTGTGCACGTTGGTTTCCACTGTAATAGGAACGAAATTGCCAACAGCAGCTGAGCCATCAAATGCCTTGGCTATTTCCCAGGGAAGGCCTTTATTTTGCTGTTCCCGTTGCAGGTCGCGGGCTGTAAAATCTATGCCTAGTGTTACCTCGTTATAATACTTATTGGCAAATTTCTCCTGTATGTATTTGCCGTTCTTACAGATCTTTACGACCATCTCGCACTCGTACTGTAAGTCGTCGGTAAACTCGGGATAATACAATGGCTTCCATGGAAGCAATACTGCGCCCTTTGGCTTCATGAAAATTACCGGCTCTTTGGGCACATCATTTTTTAATTCTTTGGCATGATCAGCGTAATTTCGCCCTACACAAATTATCTTCATAATAAACGTTTACTTTTTTATTTGCATTAAGACAGTATACTTTTTACTTTCGAATAAAAAAATGGCTCGTGTAAAGTTAAAATTTCCTGATGAAAATCCACTGTTTATTGCCACAATTCCTGTGCGGGTGGGCGATTTAAACTATGCCGACCATGTTGGCAATGATTCAATTCTCTCCATTATACATGAGTCAAGGATGCAATTTTTGCGCAGCCGGGGATACTCGGAACTGTATATAGGAGGAGTGAGCCTGATAATGGCCGATGTAATGATTGCTTACAAAGGAGAATCATTTTATGGCGATACCCTTACGGTAGCAATTCATTCAGACGAAATAACAGATCACTCCTTCGATCTGCTATACCGGATCTCAACCATAAGGGGTGGTAATACAATAGAAATAGCACATGCCAAAACCGGGATGGTTTGTTTCGACTACAACATTCGCAAAATAATGGCCATGTCGGTAGCGTTACAAAAACTATTGTCTCCTATCCAGTATGTTGTTTAAGTCAGGTATTTTCCTACTATTGGCATTCTGCGGCCTATGCCAAAAGCTTTAGGTGAAACCCGGATAATAGGGCAGAACTGGTTTCGTTTATATTCATTTGAATTGACCATTTTCAGGATGCGGGTTACCAGCGCCTGCTCATAACCCATTTCTATTAATTCTTTTGGCCCTTGCCTGCGTTCGATATACTGGTATAGAATCGGGTCAAGGATATCATACTCCGGCAGGCTGTCGCTATCTTTCTGACCAGGGCGCAGCTCGGCGCTTGGTGGTTTAGTAATAATATTGCAGGGAATAATCTCCTTTTCCCGGTTTATAAACCGGGCTAATTCGTAAACCTGTTGTTTATAGAGATCTCCTATAACGCCAAGGCCGCCGGCCATATCGCCATAAAGGGTGCCATAACCGGTGGCGAGTTCACTTTTATTGGATGTATTGAGCAGAATGTAACCAAACTTATTGGACAATGCCATTACCATAGCCCCTCTAATTCGCGACTGCAGGTTCTCTTCGGCAACATTAAAAGGCAGGTCATTAAATACAGGGGATAACGATTTTTCGAAAGCACCGAAAACGTCTGCAATAGGGATAATATCATACTTGCAGTCCAGATTTTCGGACAGTTTTACGGCATCTGAAACTGAGTGATCGGTTGAAAATTGTGAAGGTAGCAGCAAAGCATGAACATTGCCGGCATCCAATGCCTCGCAGGCCAGCGCCAGTACCACTGCACTATCAATGCCTCCGGATGAGGCTATAATGGCCTTAGTGAAACCCATTTTAGTGAAATAATCGCGGATGCCAAGTATGAGCGCCTGGTGAATTTTTGAAGTATTTTTACCTGGTTCGAATTTTTCGGGCGTTAATTTCACCATAGGCATTTCCCCTGATTTACAAACAACCGTTTCGTAAAAATCTCCATTTTCCCAGGTTACAGATTGAATGGCCTCACTGAAATAAGGCATCTCGGTTACAAGGTCGCCCTGGGCATTCATTACCATAGAGCCGCCATCGAAAACTATTTCGGTATGAGAACCTACGGTATTGCAATAAACCATAGGTAGCTTATATTTCAGCACATTTTTCTTTACCGTGCTTTTACGGCCATCGGCATGAATATAATCGAAGGGAGATGCACTCAGATTGATCATTATATCCGGACGTAATTTTATGAGTTCATCCATCGGGTGTTTGCGATAGATAGGGTCATCTACCAAATCCCATATGTCTTCGCATATTGTTACCGCCAGCCTCTTACCTTTGAATTCCAGGATATTCCATTCAAAGGCTGGTTCGAAATACCGGTATTCGTCAAAAATATCGTAGTTGGGCAGCAGTGTTTTATGAGCAATGCCTTGTATTTCATTATTATACAACAGATAGGCGCTGTTGAACAGGTTTTTTCCTGCTTTTTCAGGGTTAACAGATGGGCCGCCAACCAGTACGCCAATAGTATCTGCAGCCTGCCTTATTTTGTCAATAGCAGTCGTTGATTCTATCACGAAATCATCAAATTCCAGGAAATCGCGCGGCGGGTAGCCGCACACAGCCAGCTCTGAAAATACAATAAGATCTCCTCCCTGTTTCTTTGCCTCGGCAATAGCCGATAAAATCCTGGCCGTATTGGCTTCAAAATTGCCTATATGATAGTTCTGTTGCGCGAGTATAATTTTCATGCTCATTAAGTCAGCCTGTATTGCTTGGCGCAAAGTTATTCTATGGATCGCTATATTCGCCAACTTTTACAACAGGTTGCCAATCCAGGTAAATTCATAATATTGCTCTGTTATAGTCAATGCTTACCTTTGCTTAATTATTGTTATTTTGAAAAACGTATTATTTTTAATTTTATTGTTTTCGTGTTTTACTAAAACACTTCAGGCTCAAATTGTTACAACGATTGCCGGAACCGGAACCATTGGCCGGGCAGGTGATGGTAATTTAGCTTCAGTAGCCCAGATATTTTATCCAATGGCTATTGCAGCAGATAGGGCAGGCAACCTGTATATAGCTGATGATTACAATTATTGTGTCAGGAAGATTAACAGCAATGGCATTATTTCTACAATTGCCGGCTCTGTGATTACAGGATTCGGTGGGGATGGCGGCCTCGGACCTGCTGCTGAATTTACGGAAATTACAGGTGTGGCGGTCGATCAGGCTGGTAATGTTTATGTTGCGGATTATGGGAATAGCCGGATTCGTAAAATCAGTACTTCAGGAATTGTAACTACTATAGCGGGAACCGGCACGGATGTTTATGATGGAGATCATTCGATTGCTATAAGGGCTGGCCTTGGAAGCGGCCCATGGGGGATTATGGTTGATCCGATGGGCGATATTTTATTTACGGATAACAGCGCAGTGAGAAAGATATCGCCTTCGGGAATCATTACTACAATAGTTGGTAAAGCTGTTGCCGGTTATAGCGGCGATGGAGGCCCTGCAACCGCAGCCGGTATGGTAAAGCCAAGGGCGCTTGCCTGGGATAATGATGGCAACCTCTACATTGCAGACTATGACGATAACCGGGTTAGAAAAGTGAATGCCTCAGGAATCATTTCCACCTTTGCAGGGAATGGTTATGCTTCCGAACCCGGAACAGGCGCATTTTATGGTGACGGGGGCCCTGCTACCGATGCCGAATTATCGGGTCCCAGCGGGTTGGCAGTGGATGGCGCAGGGAATGTTTTTATAGCCGATTTCAATAATCATTGTGTGCGTAAAGTTTCGCCAACAGGAAAAATAAGTACAATAGCAGGAACAGGAGTAAATAGCTATAGCGGAGATGGTAAGGAGGCAAAAGAGGCTACCTTTTTAAGCGCCGCAGGATTGATGCTGGATGCAGCAGGAAATCTCTACATCTGCGACCCTGTAAATAACAGGATCCGCATGGTATCAAAAGCAGGCGTACCAATAAATGCAGGTGTGCAAAAAAAATAACGTTACCTTATTTTATTTCAGGGTAACCAGGTCGGAGTTGTTTGATTAAATGTTTATGAAAGTGTAAACCAGACTACAGCCCGCATAAAAATGCCATGGTGTCCTCTCCGTCTGCATAATCACTCAATGCCGGTTTTTGCGAATCGCCGAACCCAACAAATTCTTTACCGATGATCGCCTGAATATCATCGCTTGCCTGAAGGCCGACTATAAGTTCCTCTTTGTTGTCGTAGAATTTGTAATGCAGCACACTAACTGCCGAAAACGGCATGTCATTCTCCACCATCAGCAGCGATTCATTGCTCATGTAGGGTATGCGGTTCAGCAGGTATATGGCAAGGTGGTAGTCGTAATTATTCTTGTATTTATTCAGGTCGGCATAGTCATTATGCTTATTGAAAATTTGCAGCATCCTGGCAAAATCATAGTCGCGGGGAATGCAGACCTGTGTCACATTCCTGCAACCCAGGCCATAATAATGATACACATCATCGGCAAGCAGGCTAAGTTCTTCATCGGTTTCGCTGCCGTCCAGTATGGCAACTGAAGTTCTGTTTTTCCGGATAATGTGCGGGTACTTACCAAAGTACTGTTCGAAGTAGCGTGCGGTGTTATTGCTGCCGGTTGCAATATAAGCGTCGCAACCATTAAGCCTGTCGGCAATCTGTACCTGCCCGGCTACCAGTGGTTCCCATTCTGTTAATTTGCCGATGAGGTGTTTCATCAGCACATCGTCTTTCGACGAAAGTTTGATCATCAGGTTATGCCCGCTAATGAATCCGCAAACGAAATCATGGAAACCAACCAGCGGAATATTTCCAGCCATCACAATGCCAATTGTTTTTATCTCCGTTGGTAATTTATAACCGGATAGCCATTTTTCAAGTTTGTCTTTTTGTAAAAACTCGTCGGCTATTTGCTCCACGGCAAGCGAAATATGAGCAGCGGTAAACCATTGATTAGCGCCAACAGCTCTGTCCTGTATATCCATCCAGGCCAGTTCATTTGAATTCATGTAATGGCCCAGACGGACCAGTAATTCAATTCTTTGTGCTGCAGATAAAATATTAGTCATAATAAAATCAAAGTAGTAATAATAAACCGGCTTATTATCGTTTCGGAATTAGATGCGAAGTTGTAACTTTGTGCCCACAAAAACTAAATAAATAAAGTTATTATGGCTATTAAGATCACAGATGAGTGTATCAATTGCGGTGCTTGTGAACCGGAATGTCCGAATAATGCGATATATGAGGGTGGTGTAGAATGGAACATGGCAGATGGCACAACGGTTAACGGGAATTATACCTTAATGGATGGCAGTGTTACAGATGCGCATGCCGGTCATTCTCCGGTTGCTGTTGATGTATATTATATTACACCTAATAAGTGCACTGAGTGCCAGGGTTTTCACGAAGAGCCACAATGCGCTGCTGTTTGCCCGGTAGATTGTTGTTTACCTGATGAGGATTGCAAAGAAACTGCCGAAGAACTGTTGGCAAAGAAAACTCGCTTACACGCCTGATCCTTCTAATTTTTTTATTGAAAACTGTTGAATAGTTTCGGTTCCTTATCAGAACCGAAACTATTTATATTGTCCTTGTGCAAAGTTCAGCATTTGGATTTGAGGACTGCATGCAGTCAATATATAGAATTGCAGGTCGGAACTATTTATACTCTTTTACTTTTTTCCAGGTCTTATCTGTTTTTCCGCCCACAATAGCATCCATTTTTTCGGCCAGTAACCTTAATACCGGTGATCCGTAATTGGCATTACTGATTGTTTTTACAGAATCTTTATAAGTAACTGTAATAATCAATCCAGGCAGGTCAGGAGAAGGTGATTTGTATTCATTCATACAGGTATCAATCCGGGTGGCCAGGATCTGATTAAAAATTTCTTCGGCTTTTTTTGTTCCCGCATTTTTTGTGAATTCTCCGGTATCTGCATTATTCCTCAAAGCGCTATATGTCGCCAGCCCTGCCGAATTTATGTCAATAATGTAAGCAGGACACCTGCCGAAACAACCCGGGCGGTGCAATCGCACTGATACAATGCCGGTACCTGATTTATGCTGCTTTTTGTATTTTTTATGTTTAGCCTGCAAAGAGAATCCAAGAACCATTGCAAGTACAATTAAAAAAGCCTTTCTCATTATACTATTTTAAACCAAAGGTAATTTTTTAAGGTGGAGCAGCAATAAGTTATCATCAGGTTTTTTGCCACTTTAATTATTTAACAGCACTGTTTTTATAAATAAAGGATTACAAACTCTTGTTGCCAGCCTTTTGTTCATTTCCTGAATTCGCACCTAAATTATCACAAATTAGCCACATATATTTAATTGCCTATTACCCTACTGACTTGCATCAATGCCAGCATTGATGCAAGTCATTGTACCCTGAATTTATTATAAACAATTTTGTATGTGATTATATTGTTATTGAAACCAATACCTGCATTTTAATTAATACTAAGGATTGATATAGGCAAAGACGGAATAGGGGGATATCTGCACTCATTAAGCACAAATAATATACAAGTCTAAAAGCAAAACATTTGTTATACAATTAAATATTGGTATATGAATAAGTGGCTATTAATTTTATGTTCAGTCGTGTTCTTTACTGATACTGTCTGTATTTCACAGACTATCAGTACGTTAACACCTAATTCCTCCTTACCTGGACAAACTGTTGATGTAACCATCAGAGGCATAAATACCCATTTTCAGAGTGGTATCTCGACCGCTGATTTTGGAGCTGGGATTACTGTGAAAAAACTGGTAGTCGCCAATACGATTACCGCTACTGCAACAATCTCAGTTAACGGATCTGCTTCGCCTGGTGCAAGGGATGTAAGGGTTACCACCAGGGGTGAAGTAGTATCATTGCCGAATGGTTTTGAAGTATTCCTGGCAGGAGGGGTATTAAGGGCAGATATTGAATTGTTGCCCATGGAGTCTATATCGCTGAAAGATGTAGACCTGAGTAATCCAAAAGCAACCCCTGTTCTGTTTTTTACGAATATCTACAATGATGCTACGCAAAGAACAGTAAATCTGGGTATAACTGTTTCGGCAGCCTCCAAAGGGTTATTGGGTACAATATCAAAAAAGAATATACCGATAAGCCCCGGTGGCATTGTGAAATTCAATAACCGCGATTATGATGCGGTAAAAACAAATGGACAGAATGGCAAGGATTTTTTAAATACTGTAGAGTTAACAGGTGTTTTTCCGCCTGATAATTATACCTATGTGCTAACTGTAACTGATATTAGTGGCAATGTACTCGCTACAGCAAGCACATCGACTATCATCACCAACCCTGAAACCAACCCTGAGCTGATAACGCCCGGTGGGTCTTTTACCGATAATATACCCGAAGTATATACTCCACTGCCTCTTTTTCAGTGGTTCGGGCATAACAACCGGTATGATTTCGCACTTTATGAATGCCGACCTGGTCAAAGTGCTGAAGAGGTTACCCGTAATGTGGCGGTATATAAACAAATGGATATCAGCAGCAACAGTCTTTTATACCCCAACAGCGCTGAAAAGCTGGAAGATGGAAAAACATATGCATGGCAGGTGCAGGGTAAATCAGTATCAGCTACAGGTACTCATTACCTGCCCAGCGAGGTATACCGGTTTAAGTATATCAGTTCATTAGGCTCAGGTAAAAAGATTGTTTCCAGTATCGTTATTAAACCAGATGAAATCACGCTGGCTCCAGGACAACAAACTCAGTTTGCAATTATCTGTTATGATGATAATGGTAATATAGTCTCCGATGCAACCCCTAAGTGGCAGGTAACCCCAGCCTATGGAACCGTAACCCCAACAGGTCTTTTTACAGCAGGGCAGGGGGGCAATACGGTGGCTGTGCTGGTGAGTGCAGGAACAGCTACGGAGTTTGCAACGGTTACCATTAAGCTGGGTATACTTTCAAATGGTGGTTTTAAAAACCCCTTTAATGGTTTTGTGAAAAAATTATTTGGATTAAAATCACTTTAAAATATTTTTATGAAAAAAACGTATGATTTTAAATATATAAACATAATATTTGTTTGGTTCTTATTAGTGATTAGTCCTGTTGCGCGCATACAAGCTCAGGTTACAAATGGATGTGGGTCTTATGGACTTACTTCGCCAGTTGATAAGTATTTCATATATTACTCTAACCAGAATACCAGTGAAATTGTTGATGGTGTTGGACAATCAAACCATTCAACGGGAAGTTATACTGCAACGACAACAGATAGTTTTGAGCAGGGTAAATGCATTTTTACTTATTCCGGTCCGATTCAATGTTTTATTGATGGCGTTAAAAACCCAAGTTCGGTCACAATAGGATTATTTTCTACTCATACCTGGAATGGTGATATATCAGTGGATCCAGCTACCGCTCCGGCAGCCGGAACTTCTGCCTCGGCTTCAATTAGCGCTACTGCAATGGTACAATATTCGAATTGCGATAATTGCTCATATGGTGGAACCGTTTTATCTTCACATAATTGTGAAGTTGGTCCTCTTGCTGGGGCTGTTTGTGGAAGTGGGTGCCATAGTTATCCTGGCGGGCTACATGTTTTATGTGAAAACAACTGTACTGAGATCGTTGATATTAATGTCTACAGTATTCTAGCTATGATAAATGGACACAATATGGTTTGTAAAGGAAGTACCGCAACCTATTCAGTTTATACCTATCCATCGGGAGGTTCAATCCTATGGTCAACTGGTGAAACAACAGATTCTATTGATCTGGTAGTTAATGCAAGTCAGGATTTAACCTGTACCTATACTATTTCAGGCATTAAGTATAAGGCAACATTTCCGATCGGTGTATTTCCCGACCTGTTTATGACGGCTGTGCTTGATAGTCCGAAATGTGCCGGAGATTTAAATGGCGGAATTTCTACTACAGTTACAGGGGGGGCAACACCTTACACATATGCCTGGAACACTGGTGCTACTACATCGTATTTATACAATATTGGTGGCGGTAATTATGATGTCTATGTTACAGATGGGAATAATTGCCATATTTCTGGCCAGTATTTTCTACCATCGCCTGATTCTCTTAAGGTGACCGCCCATATTGACAGTGTTCGATGTCATGGAGAAAGTAATGGAAAAATAAAATTAACAGTTACTGGAGGTACTCCACCATATACCTATAGTTGGTCTGATGGGTCCACTACTGCAAATCTTTTAGGAAAACCTGCTGGTACATATAGTGTAACTATTACCGATTCGAAAGGTTGCAAACTAACCCCAACATATACCATTTTGCAGCCAGATGAGCTTACTGCTACAGTTGCCCCGGACGGTATGGGAGGGGTAACCGCATCTGTATCCGGAGGTACTCCTTTTACAGTCCCTGGTGGAACACCACCTACTATGGGAGGCACCTTCTCGTACTATCAATACTACTGGAGCATGGCGCCAAGTGGCGCCTATTCACCTAGCCCACATTGGTCAGGTCCAATTACACCGGGCTATCATTCATTGCAAGTAATAGATGCACATGGATGCATTTTTGCAATTGGGTTTGATTTCTGATCCGAAATATAATATTGGAGCCTATCCATGAATAAACTAAAATCAGATTTTATGAACAGAATTTGCATTATTCCGGCTTTGATTAGGTACTTATATGTACTGGTTATATCCTTTTTGCTTTCAGCAAGTACCTATGCCCAGGTAGACCTCAAGGTGATCTCGCCCAAACCTGACTCCCTTGTACAAAGCCAGAACCTGTTTATCTCTGTATCAGCAGATAGCAATTACCATTTTGCATCGGCAAACAGCGTAACCTTTTACCTTGATGATTACCTGATTACCGGCGTAACCAAAGTATCGGGAAATGTGGTACGGTTTGTGTACCCTTTCAAAATAAAGAATGGAAAACATACAATAAAAATAGAGGCTAAGTTTAAGGAGTTTAAAGGACTGCAGAATGGTACATGGGTATTTTATGCAGGTAAAAAAGATGGTGTTCCTGCCAGGGGCGATTCAAGTGCAATGGGTAAAGATAAATTGAAGCTGAGTGGTACTGTAAGCGCGGATTACAGGAGTGAGATGCTGTCGGGTTCAGGGCAGGGATTAAGGCAGGAGCCTGCAAGTACAAGTACTATTAATGTAGATATGGTGGCATCTTATAAGGATATGGAAATCCCGGTAAAAATATTTGCTACCAGCGATAATGTAACCGGTATTCAGAGTATGAATTATTACCAGGCAGGTTTCAGGAATAAATGGATTGACCTGGCTGCGGGAGACTTAAACCCATCTTGGGATCCATTGATAGTAAACGGTATCAGAGTAAGGGGTGTAGGGGTAAAGTTAAAAAGCAAGGTAAGTTCTATCCAGGTAATATATGGCGATATGACCAGGCCGGTTGAGGGGTCACTGCAGCTATATGTGCCGGGACAAGGGGTGCTACCCACTAATCTTGTGGATTCAACACATTATATATCATCCGGTACCTATAAAAGATCAATGATGGCTGCAAGAGTAGAACTGGGCAGCCCCACCGATGAAATTAAACTGTGTGCCGGAGTATTCAGGGCTATTGATGATATTAACTCTATTAAGTATGGTTTATCGCCCAAAGGCAATGTGGCCGGAGGGATAGACCTTGTGATAAAGGCATTTCACAAAAAAGTAGTTGTAAAAGCAGGCACTGCAATGTCGATACTTACGAACGATATTACAGGCGGAGCTATTTCAAAACAGACGTTGGATACTTCGTATAATGTAAAGAATCTTGCTTTCGACCCGATGAAGCTTAAGGACATTATCATAATGAACGCTTCAACCCTGCCTGCCAATATTTCACCGGCGTTTAATAATATGTCGTTCTATGCACAACTCAACTATACCAACAAATACCAGTCCTTTAATGTAGAAGCGAAAAATATAGGGCCGGTTTACTACTCACTGGGCAATCCGTATCTGCTGAATGATTACAGTGGAATTGTAGCAGGCGAGCGGTTTTCCTTATTAAAGAAGCACATACATATCGGGTTGGGATATCAGAATTACTCCAATGACCTTAACCTTGCAAGAGCAATGAAGGTTTATACCCAGGGCTATAATGGAAATATTATGGTCAACCCCGGAATAAAATGGCCATCGCTGATGTTTTATTATTTCAATGTTGCGCGCACCGGTACCAGTGATATTGAAAATATGCCGGGCGTAAATGACCTCCTGACTAATTATATGTTCAGTATTAATTACGGCAAAACGATTTGGAATATAAACCATCAGCTGAGGGTTATGCTTAATATGAGTAACCGCAATGACCAGGTAAACCCTCAAAACAAATATGCATCCACCAATGGTATGTTCGGCATCAGTGAGGGATTGACAAAAACACTCAATGTGAACGCCGATATAGGGCAAACCATTATGACTGGTTCTGATAATAATAAAATGTCGGATGTGCTGGTCTATAACTTCAGCCTGGACTGGCAGATAAAGCCCAAATTGTTTTTTACTTCAGTTGCTATCTCCAACAACCAGATGACAACCTATACTCCTGTATACTTATACTCATATCCGACTTACAGGATGGCGTATATCGTTAGATTTGGTGTCAGATTCTTTAAGGGCATGGGTATAGATGTGGAAGGTGGCTACCAGCCTTTTATTGACCGCTTCAATACCGTAAATAATTATAACGAAACATATGGCTACATCCGGTATACCTGCGATTTAGGTAAGCTATTTGCACAGACCGAGCCGGAGAAAAAGAATATAAAATAAAGATCTTAGTTCACAATGAAGAGTCTGTGTTTGTGTAGGTGTTATAGCATCCGGCAATTTTGTATCCGTTTTCAACGGACGATAAATAAACAATATGGAGCAGATAACATTGATTTGTTTTACCGGGATAATACTAAACAACATGCCAGGATTTGAATCCGCAGTGCCCCTCAATAAGCAGACTCCATTTAATGAATGAGCGGGTGAATTTGCTGAACCCGTGGAAAAAAGAATATGATTGGCTGAAATAGTATTGAATATGGAATAGGATATTAATATCGGATTAATATTGTAATTTATTTGGAAGTACAATTAAACATCTTAATTTTGTTTCTCAAACCTTATAAAATATTAGTTTATGAAATCACAATTACAAACGTTCTTACTGACAGCATTGGTATTGGTGGCTTCCACAAACACTAATGCCCAGATAATCACTACGGCTGCGGGTACAGGAATATCGGGCTATACAGGTGATGGCGGTCCGGCAACTGCTGCAGAAGTAAATCAGCCTTATTCGGCAGCAGTTAACTCATCAACAGGAGATATTTACATTGCTGATTTTGGGGCCAACCGGATCAGGAAAATAAGCGCATCGGGTATAATAACTACCATTGCCGGATCCGGAATTGCTGGATTCAGCGGTGATGGTGGACCTGCTTCAGCAGCGCAGATCATGGCCCCCTTTGGCGTGGCAGTGGAAGCTTCAAGCGGCAATATCTATTTTTCGGATAATGGTAATGAGCGGGTGAGGAAGATTTCGAGTGCGGGTATAATAACAACTATTGCGGGCAATGGAACTACTGGTTCCAGTGGCGATGGTGGCCCTGGTACAGCGGCTCAGCTTAGTAATCCATGCGGGATTGCTGTGTGGGGAGACACGGTGTTTATATCAGATAAGAATAACCATAAAATAAGGAAGGTTACTCCCTCGGGTACTATTACCACGGTGGCAGGTAACGGAACCGCCGGATATAGCGGGGACGGGGGAGCCGGCACCGCAGCCAAATTGAATAACCCAACGGGTGTAACTGTTGATGCATCGAGCAATATTTATATTGCTGATTACAGCAACAACAGGATAAGAAGGGTTAATCCCAGTGGGATAATTACTACCCTGGCCGGAACCGGTACTGCGGGCTACTCCGGAGATGGTGGGGCTGCCACAGCAGCACAACTGAACCTGCCAACAGGTGTAACGTCGCCGGGTGATGGGAGCATATTTATTGCAGATAACGGAAACAACAGGATCAGGCATATTACATCTACCGGGCTTATTGTTACTGTGGCAGGAAACGGAACACTTGGATATAGCGGAGATGGCGGCCCTGCCGGCTTAGCGATGATCAGCGCATTTAATGTGGGCATGGCTTATGGCTCGCCCTATGTATATATAAGCGGTGGCAGCCAGGCACGTGTGCGGAGGTATGACTCTACCACCTATGTTGCGCCTATAACAGGGACATTTACTGTATGTGTAGGAGGGACTACCACGTTAGCTGATGCCACACCCGGAGGTACATGGGTAAGTGCAGCGCCTACTATAGCTACTGTTGCACCCGCTACAGGTGTAGTAACAGGCGTGTCAGCAGGTGTTGATAATATTACCTATTACTTAGGAGGTGGCTATGCTGTTGTTACAATAACTGTGAATGCAGCTCCAACTATTACAGCATCGGCAAGTTATGCAGCCTGCGGCGGGGTGTATACCCTCACAGCAAGTGGTGGAACGACTTATTCATGGTCGCCATCCACAGGGCTTTCCTGTACCACATGCAGTATTGTTACAGTAAACCCAACTGCAACTACTACATTTACGGTGACTGGTACAACGCTGGGTTGTTCGGGTTCAGTAACAGTTAGCATCGACGGTAACAGGATCAACGGTATAGTATCCCCGACAGTAGCGGGATCTGTTAGAGTATGGCTGGTACATTTTAATCCTTCAGACAGTAGTATAATCGCAACAGACTCTACTATGGCATGCACATCGGGAGGCACCATGTATTATGAATTCATGGACCCTGCCAGCGGCAGCTACCTGGTGAAGGCATATGTGTTGGGCGGAACTCCCGGAACCAGCGGATATATTCCCACATATGGCCTGTCGAACCCACATTGGGATTCTGGTGCAAGTATTAGCCATGCTGCAGCTACTGATAACCAGAATATCAACATGATATATGGAACTGTACCTTCAGGTCCGGGCTTTATAAGCGGCTATGTGGTGTCGGGTGCTGGAAAAAATACAGCATCTGATGTGCCTGCAGTGAATATGCTGGTATACCTGGAAGATGTCACAGGGCATATAATTACTTATACTTACACCAATACTTCCGGCTATTATTCATTCGGAAGCCTGGCTAACGGGTCGTATATCATATATCCGGAAGCCTATAAATATTACACCACCCATTCATCGGTTATTACACTGACAACAACCTATGAAACTGCTGCCAACGTTAATTTCAAACAGCACACCACATTCGGGACAATTACACCTGTTATTACAAATAGTGTGCTGTCGGCAGCTACCGGTACAATTTTAAACCTGTACCCGAACCCTACCAGCGGCAACCTGAATATTGAGTGGAATAACCAAACAATTGGTAGCGCTGATGTAGTAGTAACAGATATGACGGGCAGGGTGGTGATGAGAAGCGCACTGGATATTAATGCTGTAAAAGGACAGGCAGTTATAGATTTGAGCGGTATTGAGGAAGGTGTTTATATAATTACTGTCAAGTCTGGAAGTATTATTTATTGCGGAAGGGTAGTGAGGGAATAGAACCAGATGTTACAATATTGTTGAGTTGTGGAACTCCCGGTTTTGCCGGGAGTTTTTTTTGGTGAAGTTGGGAGACTTAGGGCAATAATAGCACTGAACTATTTAACTATTTTATCTCCTGTTTGATTATGAAAATGGAATCATAACTCCATATGAAATCCGGCAAGGGTTCGTTATGAGCATTAAATGCAGCAATTAAGAAGTGCTGTTTTTTTATTTTATCGAGGTCGCTGATGTTGATATCGTAGGAATAAAACGCATCAATATCGTTATTGTAGAACATTACATCTTCATAATCTTTTGCATTAAATATTACTTTTACAGTAGCAGGCATGTACTTCCTGAGGTTGCTGTAAATAAGCGTGTTGTCCCGTTTTGAAGTCCAGTCGCCCCCGTTATTGTGGTTGATATTTCCGGGGTCATGTTGGTTCGTTATTTCGCCCAGATTCAGAATAAAAAAAGAGATTAAAAGGGCTGCCGGAATATAGAGATATCTTAAAACTTTTTCATGACAGATCAAATGATAAATTGCTATTGCCATAAAAATATAACCCACCGGCGTTACCAGTAAAAAGTAGCCAGTTACCATTGTCCTGGAAATCAAAGAAAAAAAGGCAAGGGCTATGATAAAGTATAGGGCAAAAACCAGAGAAAGCCGGGTGTGATACCTTTTAAGAAAAAGCATAAGTAAAAGGCCGGCAGGCAATAACCAGAATAAGTATTGCCCGAAATACAGATCAAAGTTGTTGATATAGAACAGCCAGGTTCCAGACCGCCCATCAACAGCTTCATGCAGCCGCCTGATATTGTATTCGTATTCAAAGTGCGCCTCAAGGGGAAATCTATGCAGGATGTATATCTGCCAGGGCATGAAAACAACTACGCATACAACCAGTGCGGTTAGGTAATGAATTACATTGGTTTTAAAGTTCTCCTTTTTGATATTTAATAGAATAGAGATACCCCAACCTGAAAATACCAAAAGCCCTGGCAGCCATTTGATGAGTATAGCACAGCCGGAAAGGAATCCAATTAAGACAGCAAACTTCAAGGTTTTCTTAACAGAGTATTCTGCAAAAGCCCATAGGCTGGCAACGACATAAAAGGAAAACGCAGTATCATTCATGTCCATACCAAAGAGGCCGGACATAAATTCGAGCGGGTAGTAAGAGAAACAAGTAAGCAGTGCTGCAAGAAAAGCGATTGATCTATTTGCGGTCATCAGCAGCGCAATTCTGTAAATCATAATAACACCTATACTTCCCATTAAAACACCAGGGTAACGAATTGCAAATGCAGAGACTCCGAAAATTTTCATACTCAATGCCATCTGCCATAAAAATAAAGGTTGCTTGTGCAGCCATATATGATTGCGGCTCCATTGCCTGTAGTCATACCGTGCCCAATCGCTGGCCCTGAGCATAGGCTTAAATGGATCATGCATCATATTTCTGGCCACGAGCGCATGAAACCGTTCATCCCATTCATGCAGGAACGGATCGAGATGCGCCATGAATAAACGAAGAAAGAAGGCTGTAAAAAACAAGCTGATTAAAGCCCATGAATACTTCTGTTTTTGAAATAGGACAAGCGATATAATACACAGCCCAAAACTCAACAATAACAGCCAGGTATTTGGCAGCGGGAATATGGAATTGTAATCAGGCATGGATATTCGGGTTTGCGAATATAAATATAATCTTTCTGTGATTATTGCAGATTCCGGTGATTAATTATCGCATGGAACTCAATGACCCTTACTTTTTCAGTATTTTATCTTGCTTCAGTAATAAGGAACGAAGAAAATAACTCCCACCATCTTAGGAACGATGGCAAAATAACTTCCGCCATCTTAGTGACGATGATTAAATAAAGTACACCATCTTACTCGTTCTATCCCATTTTTATTTCGTTATAAAAGTCTTAAAACAGTTCATTATTCGCAGATAGAGTTGCGCTCGTGCCCTTGCGGGCATGCCTTGCAAAACATGCCTTCGCTAAAGCTACGGCAGTTAATAACATGCCTTTGCTAAAGCTATGGCAGTTAATAACATGCCTTCGCTAAAGCTACGGCAGTTAATAACTTGCCTTCGCTAAAGCTACGGCAGTTAATAAAAGAAAAATAACTACGTCAAAAAGCAACCTTTATTTCCTTACAAGCCCTATGCCCATAATTCACAACCGGATAATAGAAGCGTGCGATTATTTAAATAAACCTTTCAGTTTCTTTTTCGCATCATCACCTACGTTCTTAATTACATCAGGCTTTTTACCTTTAGTAGTATCGCCACCACCCAGAAGTTGTTTTTTAAGTTCGTCTTTAGCCTGGTTTACAACCTGGGTCTTGACAGCTTTAATAGTATCTTTAACAACAGTCCTTACGCTATCCACTTTCTTGGCTACCTCTTTCTTGATCTCTTCCTTGATGTTGTTAACGGCATCGCCTGCTACATTTTTGAGGTTCGTTTCAATTTTCGGGCTGGTGGTGGTACCTGTGATCTTGGCAGTAAGGTTTACCTTATCTCCAACCTTAACAGGTATTCCCTTGCTTGCTGCCTGGCTCACCAGATTGTTTACCATGGCAGTGCCCTGTGCGCCCATCATTGAGGTAGGTATAACCATGTTCACACCGTAATTCATGGTCTGATCGAAACCATGGCTTCCTGCTATTTCGGCATCGATACCACCCAGCTTCATCTTATAAGGCTGAACAGTTACACGCCCGTTTTCGAAACTGAAGAATAGCTTGGAGTCTTCCAGTTTAATGGTTTTAAACTGTGTAAGATGCAATTTATCTGCAAGCTGGTCAGTAACAGGGAAATTGCTGAGGACACAACCGAGTAGCTGCATATCTCCCTTACCGGTAAGCGAATTCATAACAGGCATCATATCTCCGCCCAGTTTGCCGCTCATGGTGAGGTTAGAGGTAATCTTACCGGTTATGTATTTGGCGGCAGGCATCATTTTTTGCACGGTATTGAAAGTGGTAAATGTCTTCTGTACATCAACGGTAGTCAGGCTGTAATCAAATTGTATATCCGGATTTTTCTTGTCCTTTTTAGTGGAATAGAAACCAGACATTTTTATAGTTCCATCCAGGCCATTTCCTGAAACATTCTGTAGGTTAACAACTTCGTTGCGGATCACCAGTGCACTTTTTACATTGGTCAGGTTGAGGTTGTCAAACTTCAGGGATCCTACTTCGGCATTTATAGAAATGTCCAGGTTAGATGGCACCAGGAATACAGTTGTTGCAGTCTTTTTGGTGGTATCGGGAGTGGATGGCGTCCCCATAAATTTGTTTACATCTACCTTGTCGGCAACGAAATGGAAAGCTCCGGTTAAAGATTCATTGTGCAGGTAATAACCCAGGAAGTTATCGATACTGCCGTCTCCGCTAAAAATAGTACCCAGATACTTACCCTTCATGTTGGAAACAGAAACGTTTTTAGGATTAAAGCTAAGTACCAGGCTATACAGGTTGACACCATCCGGATAATCCTTTGCTGAGTAGGATATATCGGCAAGTGAAATGATGCCTGAAGCATCGATCTTATCAAACTGTTTTTTCTGGGCAGCAGCCATAGATCCTTTCACCGATACATCGGCTGTAATATTTCCTGCAAGTTTGGTACTGGCATCCAGCTTCACGAATTTCTGAATCTGAGTCAGGTCGATCTTGCCTTTTGCATTGGCATCTATCCATTGATCTGATACAGGAGTTTTGAGCAACATTCTGAAATCGAAAGGTTGCGTGCCAAATTCAAGATGCAATTTTTCCAGGTTTACAACAGTATGGTCAGTAACTCCATCCGGATTATCAACATCCAGTTTTACCTGGATATTAGCAACTTTCTCCGGCAGATCAGGGTATTGGAACATCCCATCCTGTATGCCCAAAGACAATTTGTAAGCAGGCATCTGCTTCTTGTTGTAAGTGCCTTTCACCATGCCATTAAGCGTCAGCTTTCCGGATGTTTTAATGTCCTTAAAATTGTTTTTGTACATGCCTGGTACCAGCGATAATATGTCTTTGAAATCATTGGATGGGGTATTTAAAGTGATATCCATGATCATATTGTTGGTGTCGGGCATCTGCACAAATCCTTTGGATGATAACTTCAGGCCATTCAACTGAATTTTGTCGGTGTTGAAGGAGTATTTGCTGGTTTTATTATCGATGTTCAGGTCGAGGTCAACCAGCGTTTTAACTTCGTTCAGGTAGGGCACATTGCCATAAATGAATGAAATGGCATCGGCAGTTGTTTTGGTAGACAAGGTAAATGCATCGCTGCTGAAGTCGCCGGAACCGCTGTGGTTCAGGTTTTGAATAATCATATGCATTTTACCCTGCTCATCGTTGTACTCTATATAACCATTCTCAATGGCATACTTTTTCAGCTTCATGGAGAATGGCTTTGAGGCAGCGGCTGGCTGTGTGGCAGGTGTTGGTTTTGTAATATTCCAGTTGGACAGCCCATCAGGATGAACAATAGCGTGTATGCGGGGTGTAATAAGACCGATATGCAGTATTTCATAAGTGCCGCTTATGGCTTTCATGAGGTCGAGCGACACATCAATGCTTTTTGCTGAAATAAGGGTATCACCTTTAAAGGGCTCTTTACCCACGATACTGAGATCGAGAATACTCACCGAAAGATGGGGGAAGCTATGGAACAGAGAAATGTCCACATCTTTAAAATCTGTTGTCGCCAGCAGTTGGTCGTTCATTTCTTTCTTAACTATTGCCAGAATCTTATCCTTGAACAGGAAAGGAACCAATATTGCAGCGGCAATGAATAGAACTACTATAATACCCACGGCAATAAAAAAACGCTTGACGATTTTACCCATTTTCATAAAAATCTAATATTAATTGCTGCAAAAGTACCATTGTAATCTTAAATATTGGCCTTGAAAATCAGCGGATTTTAAACTTTAATGTTTATTTAAGGTCAAAAATCGTTATTTGCGTATTCTTATTGTAATTCATTAGTTTAGTGTATGATATGTAAATTATTTTCGGCTACCAGATTTGTTGTTTGTCTTTCATTTATTATTCCTGTATTTATTTCATGCAGCAGTTCGAAGCATACAGTAAAAAGGATGCCGGGGAACTGGCAGGTTACACCCATTGTGATAGACGGAGATAATAAAGACTGGCCATCGCCTTATCCGGAATATGATGAAAAGGCGATGCTGGGTTATGCGGTATCCAACGATAAGAACAATCTATATATTACTGTTGAGACCGGTGATGCTGCAACGCAATTGAAGATTTTGCACGAAGGGCTTACCGTATGGATAGACAGGACAGGGGAGAAGAGCGAGGAGACCGCTATCAATTTTCCATTGCCGGTAGTTTACGCCAAGGGTGCGCAGACAGTAAAAGATGATGAAGCCAAGCGGCCGGGCCAATCGCAGAGTTTGGAAGGGCAGGGTGGCAGCCGAGATCAGAAACAAAGGATGTATCTTGAAGATAAGGTAAGGGCTTTGTTGCCTAAGGCTGATCAGTATTCGTTGCAGGGGTTTAAGAGCTGCAACCTGCAATATGCGATAACCGAAAAAGACAGTTGTGGTATTGAGGTGAAAATAGGACTGGATGCCAACAATGAATTGATCTGGGAGGCAGTGATACCTTTTAAATCATTCTATTTTAAACCTGAACTGACAAGGCCGGATAAAGGCAAAGTGCTCACGGTTTGTTTTGAAACAACAGGATCTAAAAGACCTGCAGGACAGGCTAATGGGAATAATGGCAGGGGCAGCGGTATGGCAATGAGGCCAAGTGTGGGTATTGGCGGCTTTGGCGGCATGGGAATGGGTATGCGCATGGGTGGCGGAGGTGGTGGATATAGAGGAGGCAACAGGGGAGGAAGTCCTTCCCAGAGTACTATAATGGAACCGTTATACAAGAGTACCAAAACCTATAAGAAGTTCGGATTGGCGTTTCAGTAGTCAGATGCTATGAGCGGATTCTGTAATTATTTGAGGAAAAATCCATCAATGTGTTTTATAAATACAAAGTATAGTACTGTTAAGCACTGAGATGGAATATTCTTTTTGCGGATAGGGATAATCTTCAGGATGCCATCTGAAGTTGCTGATAAAATAATCAGCCCTTTCCGGGGTGGTGATTTCGATACGTACCCTGTCTTTTTCTTTTAGCAACTGCGTATTGAACCGGATGAGGTATTCTCCTACGGCAGAACCACTCACCAAAATTGATCCTTCAGGGTGCTTAGCAACCAAATATTCCAAAGCCTGTTTATTGGTGCAGCCCCAATAATCCAATTCGTAATTTTTGCGTAGCGATTCATTTTGATGCGATACGAGTTCGTTGAAGTAAACCTGTTGATAGGGATGGTTGCGTACCATAAAGAATACAATTAAACCGATTTGTAACAAGCAGGCAATCTCAATAATTATTTTAAACCTGGTATTGCGGACATAGTTGATGAAACAGAGCAGCAGCATTACGAATGGGGCATAAACAAAATACAGGTGTCGCCAGTCGTCGTAAATAACGGCATGAAGGAATATAACGGCAAGAATTGGGATGCCGAAGGAAAGAAGGTAAAGCAGGAAATTACGATCCTGGGTATTTCTAAGATAAGCAAGGGGTTTCTTTAAAAAACTGATTATGGCCAGGATAATACCGGCAAATCCCGTGATAAGCCACAATATCGGGTTGGTAATGAGGAACCAGGTGGGGAAATAGGTCCAGGAAAGTTCAGTTCCCGGTACTTGTTTTCCACTGATCAGTACAGTGAATGGCCAGTCGAAATGCGACATTCTCTTGTAGGATATTATGAAATTTTCAACCGGATTTGTCCACAGGTAGGGCCAGCAGGCGTAGAGCATAATAAAAAACGAAGCGCCAAATAGTAATATGTTGACAATAGGTTGTTTGATCTTTTCTTTTTGCAACATGGCTGTAAGGAGGTCGATACCCAGGAAAAACAAAATAAAGCCATCAAGTATTACCCCCATTATGCGGAGGCTGGTGGTATAGCCACAGGCCAGGCCGAGAATTATATAAAGCCACTTTTTGTTTTTTTCGAAGGTATACTGGCTAATGGCAAATACGATCATGAACATGGCCAGGTAGGGTACATCCTTACTATTGAAAAAAGAGTGCGCATAGATGCGTGGGGCAAAGGCATAGATCAGGAAACCGATGCAGGCAATGAATTGGTTTTTAAAGAGCCGCAGGGCTAGCAGGTAACAACAAAAGGCACTGACCAGGAAGAACAGGTGAGACACCAGGTGCCGCATTAAGTAAGCGTTTCCGGGGTCTTTGATGTGCAGGACTTTTTCGAGCATAATCAGTGGCAATTCAAATCCGACACCGTAATGACGGTCGCGGTAACTGAACAAACCATTGTCGGCATGCAATATGTAATTAAGGCTAACCTCGCCGGTGTGCCGCTGCATCGACTCATCCCATGCTATACCATAGTCCCTGAAAACAACAAGTCCAAGGATCATAGCAAGAATGAAAAGCAGTATTCCCGGGTAGTAAGGAGTGAGTTTTTTGATCATCTTCAGGATAGGTGTTGCACTATCGTGAGATAAAAGTAAAAAAATAGTTCCGGAGTGGGTCGGATTTTATGAGGTTGCAACATCAATTATTGATTCGGGGATGCCATTTGGCTTTTTTGGCAGAATTACTATTCAAAAAAATGATCCTCTAATAAATTAAAATAGATTGCTGAGGAGAAAACTATAGGTTCTTGATGATTGCATAATTTTTGAGTCAATAAAAAATCCATTGGGTGCAATTTTATATTTTCATAATTTCAGCCTGTAAAAACCAACTAAAAAGAAATTGCCAATTTCAATTAATTTTATCGCATGAAGAGCCAGTTATTCAATAAAAATATACTTATCCTAGCAGCTATCTGCGTGCTGACTTTTATTTGTTACCGGTACACGCTCAATAACCAATTTACCAATTGGGATGATGATTATTATGTCACCAATGATCCTTATATCAAAGAGTTTACACCTCATAACCTAAAGGTTATTTTCACAGAGGATATTACCAAGAATAACTACCATCCGCTGTGTATGCTCTCACTGGCGGTTAATTACCATTTTTCGCAAATGGACCCAATGGCCTACTACCTTACCAATATACTGATACATATAGCCAATGTGATACTTATTTTTTTCCTGGTAATGCAGTTATGTGTGCGGCTAAAGATGGATGACAACAGCAAATTGTTTATGGCATCATTTTCGGCACTCTGGTTTGGGGTGCATCCCATGCATGTGGAGTCGGTGTCCTGGATAGCAGAGAGAAAGGATGTGCTGTATGCCTTTTTCTATTTTGCAGGACTGATGACCTACATTAAGTTCACTGATGAAAACAAGCCTAAGTGGTATATTATCACCTACTTGCTTTTTGTTGCATCCTGTTTGTCGAAGCCTATGGCAGTGGTCTTCCCGTTCTCCATGGTAGCATTAGACTTTTTGCTGGGAAGGAAGCTGACCAAAATGCTGGTTTTGGAGAAAGTTATTTTTGTGCTTTCTTCACTGGTTTGCGGAGGCTTTGCGTTTTATACCCAGAACAAGACAGGGGCCATCGCATCATTTGAAACGCTGACATTGGCAGAACGATTTATGTATGCTTCGTACGGATTTATAATGTATGTATCTAAATTATTCAATCCTACGTACCTATCTACTTTCTATCCTTATCCGTTCCGGTATATTAGTGGTAATCTGCATGTTATTTTTTATGCATCGCCATTTATTGCGTTCGCAATTATGGCTGTTCCGATATGGCTTGCTAAAAATTATTTTAAGAATACTCTTTATTTCAAGGTAGCCGGATTTGGAATAAGCTACTATTTGTTCAACATTATGTTTGTGTTGCAGTTCATCTCGGTGGGCGCTGCGATTATGGCCGACAGATATTCTTATGTGGCCTATTTCGGTTTGGTTTTCCTGGTTGTTTACTTCCTGAATGAAATAATGAAGCGATACCCGGTTTATAAAATACCGATGCTTATTGTTTTACTGGTTCTCTCGGCAGGGCTCGCGTATGGAACCTATGAACGCACTTATGCCTGGCACGATTCGGAAAGCCTGCAAAGTGATGCCATTGAAAAGTATCCAATGAAAAAAGACTTTGATAAACCACATGACGAAAAGAACAGCGGAATAGCTATGCTTTCGTATAAATGGCGGGGCAACTATTACTTTGATAAGGGCGACTTTGATAAGGCGCTTGAGGATTATAACGTATTGGTAGCCATACGTTCGGCAGATGCAAAGGTGCTGGATAAGGTTGCAGTAATTTACAGTAACAGGAAAGATTATAAAAAAGCACTGGAAACATTCGATAAATCGCTTGAGGTGCAGAATGATGTTTGGCGAACATATATTGACCGGGCAATGACCTATGTTCTTATGGGCGATTCGGTTAATGCGCTGAAGAATTATATTACCGGCTACAGACTCAATACGAAGTCGGAACAGTTAATGAGCGATAGCAGTTTTCAGTATGTGCAGACCAAGCGCTATGAACCAGCTATAAGACAATATAATATGCTGCTCATGCTCAATCCCAATAATCCCTATTATTATTTTTACAGGGGGGTGTCCTACTTCAATACCAGCAATGTGCCTGCCGCCATGAATGACTGGGTTATGTCTCTGAAATTCAACAGTACCAAAGAAGTAAGGCAGTCGGCGTCCTATAATTTAAGTGTGGCATTCGATGCCTATGAAAAAGATTCACTTGCAGTCTATTATGCAGAGATGGCACTGGCATCCGGTTATGCTGTTAAACCTGAATTTATGCAGTCGCTGAGAGATAAAAAGGCAAAACAGGTGGGAAGAAAATGAAGTTATAATAAATAATATAGGTATAGGCGTTTAGATCGCAATAATGTAGCTTTGCCTTATGGAGAGGCGAATTACCTTTGCAGGTGTGAATTCAATTATGTTCCACCAACGGTTTAAAACAGACGACGACTGTCTGGAATATTTATCCGGCGTT
>CAIUZK010000222.1 GCA_903903635.1 uncultured Bacteroidota bacterium | reverse complement strand
TTGATGCGAAAGTCTGTCGGATATGATATGTTGGTTCTGACAGCAGATAATAAGATCGAACGGCTTAACGTGGTTGCAGACCGCAATATAAATAGTAACTACATCTCCATTGCTACCAGGCGTGTCTTTAACGGAAAAATTGTCATGGACATCGACACCACTTTAGCTCATTATTATTTGATAAAGATATGCGGCACAACAGGGCTTTACCAGATACCAACGAACAAACTCAGAGAAATCCTAAAGGAGCATGGGCAAAAGAAAACAACATTGCCATGTGATAATGGATACTATGAATCAACGCGCATTGATAGGGGCCTTTTATTGTCGAACTGCCATGGACTTAACCTGTGATGTTTTAGCAACCTTACAAATTCAAAACCAGCGGAAGTGCCGCTATTTATTCGTCAAATAATTCTACTAATGCATTCCATAATAATAATAGCCCTTAACAGTGTCACGGTGCTTGTCTGGTTTATCCAAATTATGTTATGGTATATTCCACCTACGGCACGCCGGCTTGTCCCAAACGGAGAAGAAACAAAAGAGGTTCAAATGAACCCTTTTTAAGGAGAGACCATGAAATAGGTATCACCATACAACCGCCATATTTATACTTTAAGTGCCCAAAGATTCATTTTTCATAAAGGTCAGCTATTTAAAAATGTATAGGTAAGTAAGTTATTTTCATCGTACGATATAACCGAAAGACATTTCACGAAAGTGAATGATACCCCGTCAGAAGTACGATTTCTGGCGGGGATTTTCATTTTTTAATGTTTAGTTATTTTCCAAACGGTATCAGGGACTGTAAGCCGAGTAAAAAAATCAGCATCGAATCGCTGGTAAAAGAAATTAAAAACAACGACACGCCAGCAATCCGTGCTATAAGAACCCTTGATTTCAACGATGCCACTTACCAGGCCAAAAAGAAGAAATTAAAAGAGCACCTGTCAAACATAACCCCTAACTGCACAGTTACGTACAGGGACGACGAGCACATAACAGAGTTTAGCGGGTATATGTACTTTGACATTGACCACTTAGACAATGCCATTGTTTATAAAGCACATCTAATAGATAAATACAAAGACCACATGGGCATGGTGTGTATATCTTGTTCAGGCAAGGGTATCTCGTTCCTGACAAAAATAGAAAACGAAATAACCAGGTCGAACTTTAGTTCCATACGTGAATACATCTGCAACGTTATTTTTAAAGACCTGCGCTTAGACCCTAAGACAAAAATCAAATCTAATGCCTTGTACGTATCATACGATCTGGATTGTTATTTTAATCCCGGTGCTGTAATCCATGTACCTGAAGAATTTATCAAAAATGAGATACAGAAAGACAAAAAAGGTGCGATTGGCAATATAATTAATACTCCTCCCGATTGTTTGCCAACTGCACCTTTTAAGTATAACCTGATTTCTATATCAGATGTAATAACCAAACTAAAGTTCAAGACAGATGTAGAAGTGGTACACAAAGTGTTTGACCTGAGGCCTGTAGAATACTGCGAAGTGTTCTTACCACCAGATTACAGAATACCATTGGGGAAGAAACATACAACATTCGCGCAGATAATCCACAACCTCGTTCACCTTAACCCTGACATCAATCCTGATTATATATTTAGCTACATCAATTGGCTCAATGCAAATAGAACAGTACCTGGTACACATGCAACGATGCAAGACCTGATAAGACACTTCAACATGATATATACCGGTATAAAGAAAACAGGCATTTTAAAACCGAAGACCAGGATAAAGTATTTTCACTGTAGGCCCAATACTATATCCCCGCTACAAAAACAGATACTATCCAGGCGCATGACCTATGTGTATAAGGTGTACCAATCAATAAATAAAATATCGCTGGCAAAACAAATTATAGAAACGGAAAACAGGAAAAGTGCAATTGGCAATATAATTAATACTTCTACCGATTGTTTACCAAACGCACCTACTAAGATAACCCAGCAGGCAGTTTTTAAAGTGATAAACGATTTAGCTGATAAAAAAGGTGTCAAAGGCATTGGCATACGCACTGTAAAAACATACTGGAACGTGGAGCCTATTGATTTGGAAGAAATCGTACAGATGGAAAATGAGACGATTGCAATAACGTATGTACCGATCGAAAGCCACACCAGGACTATTGATGGCGGAGTTCTGGATACTCAAATTCTTGATGAAACAAAAATTGTGATGGAGTATAAGCCAACACAGGATTTAACGGCAGAAGAACAAAAGTACGTTGATGAATTAGAGGAAATGTGCAGGAAGGGTGAAGAAAGAAGTAAAGAGCAAGAGAGAATTAGGCAATGGTACTTGAATAGCAGAACAAATCCGATGTTGAGATAGATAACGCTGCAGAAAGGTTCATTTGGACCTTATATGATGTCACTTGCAGCTTTCTTCCCATTCCCTTTAGGTAGGTTCTTAACCAATATGAGCAGTAGCTGAATTGCCATTTTTGCGCCACATTAACGCGCGCACTATTCCCCGGTAAAAAGAAATAGGCTAAACTGCGCTAAAATACGCGCGCACATGAGAAATGCAAATGATGAACTGAATGGGCACAACTGTTCGGACAATTACTACAAGTACAACTTCGGACTTATCCTAAGCTCGGGAAGCCTATCTATGGCTCAAACCTTTTCCTGCTTTTGGTGGATCGA
>CAIUZK010000221.1 GCA_903903635.1 uncultured Bacteroidota bacterium | reverse complement strand
CGATAAATCAAAAATATAAAGACGATATTAAAAGTCTGCTTAGCCTAAAGTTCCAGTTCTTTGATACACAAAATGCACTAAACTATGCCGCTTGAAGTATAGTTATTTTGATTTTTGTTGAAAATGAGTATCCGATTCCATCCATTTTTTATATTAGGACACGATCTGTTAAATTTTAAGAACAATTATTTATACCCGCCTACATCATATAGCCGAAATATAGAAATTAATATTTACAAAAAGAAACCTTTTTATCTTTTATTTTAATTCACAACATGAATACTCAGAAAAAATAATAAAATCACAAATCTCAATTGGTTAAAAATCCTATTGCTGCCACTAATTTTTTTGAATGTACATTTGCACTTTTAGCCATTTCCGGTATCCTGAAGGGAATGGAATACTTTTGAAACTGGATTATGCTCGATACTATAGAATCTGCTTTAGAAGACCTTAGAAAAGGTAAATTGCTGATAGTTGTTGATGATGAAGACCGTGAAAATGAAGGTGATTTTGTGACTGCAGCCCGAAACGTTACCCCTGAGATCATCAATTTCATGTCAAAATTCGGTCGTGGCCTTATTTGTGCCCCGGTTACCGAATCCAGGTGTGCAGATCTGCACCTGAACCTGATGGTGGAGAATAACACCGTTTTGCATCAAACTCCATTTACTGTTTCTGTTGACCTTATTGGGCATGACTGCACAACCGGGATCTCGGCCCACGACCGGGCAATGACCGTTCAGGCGCTTATTGATCCGGCCACTAAACCGGAAGATCTGGGTAGACCCGGGCATATTTTCCCATTGAGAGCCAAGGATGAAGGCGTGCTGCGCAGGGCCGGACATACCGAAGCAACCGTTGATCTCGCACGGCTGGCTGGCTTTGAACCTGCAGGTGTTTTGGTAGAAATCATGAACGACGACGGATCAATGGCCCGTTTGCCGGAACTTCATGAAATCGCCAAAAAATTCGATCTGAAGATCATTTCCATCAAAGACCTGATCAGTTACAGGCTTCAAACGGAAACTTTAATAAAAGAAGAAGTAAGAGTGCATATGCCTACCAAGTATGGCAATTTCGAGTTGGTAGCATTCAAACAAACCAACACAGGAGAGACCCATCTGGCGCTTATTAAGGGAGAATGGGAAAAAGATGAGCCTGTATTGGTAAGAGTACACAGTTCCTGCTTTACCGGCGACATTTTACATTCCCTGCGCTGCGATTGCGGCGATCAGTTGGTAAAAGCCATGGAAATGGTGGAACGTGCAGGCAAGGGTATTGTATTATATATGAACCAGGAAGGAAGAGGCATTGGGTTATTTAATAAACTTAAAGCTTACAATCTCCAGGAAGAAGGCAAGGACACAGTAGATGCAAATCTTGCTTTAGGGTTTAAAACCGACCAGCGTGATTATGGCGTAGGCGCTCAGATACTCCGTTACCTCGGTGTATCCAAAATGAAGCTGATGACCAATAATCCTAAAAAGCGGGCCGGTATTGTTGGCTATGGTTTAGAGATTGTAGATAATGTGCCTATTGAAATAGAACCTAACGAGCATAATGCTTTTTACCTGCAGACCAAGCGGGATAAAATGGGCCACGAAATACTGCTTTAAAAGCCGGTATTAAAATATGGGGTGCCTGAAATTGAGGCCTTATTGAAAAAACATAACGATTATTAAGGAACGCATTTGTAAATTACGCTCTTATAATTTTTTTCAGGTAGTGAAAGCCCTTTCGGGGTGCGGGTTTTTATGAAGATATTATTTCTTGCAAACAGGGTTCCGTATCCTCCCTACAGGGGCGACAAACTTAAAATTTTCAACCTGGCAAGAAGGTTGAAAGATGATCATGAGCTACACCTGCTCACATTTGCCCAAACTGAAGAAGACCTTACTTACAAAACCGAACTCGAAAAGATATTCAAACAGGTTCATTTTATATATCTGCCCAAGTGGAAATCTGCAATTACTTGCCTTACCGGGCTCTGGGATCCAAGGCCTTTTCAGGTGCTTTATTTTCAATCAAGCAAATTACAATGGTTACTGGATTCTATCCTTGCCGACAATAAATTTGACGCCATTCATGTACAGCACCTGCGCATGTCTCCCTATCTAGCCGGGCGCAATGATCTGCCAAGAATCCTCGATCTGCCCGATGCATTTTCACTTTATTGGGAACGAAGGAAGACCGTTAAAAGAGGCTTGCTGACTACCCTGTTTGAAAACATAGAGCAACGCCGTGTATTGGAATACGAAAAGATTTTAGAGCAGTACAATCTATCCCTTGTTTGCTCGGCCGAGGATCTGGAATACCTTGAAAACACGCATCACACCGGCAACCTGAGATTACTGCCCAATGGCGTTGACCTCGAGACATTTTCTGCCCGCAACCATGATTACGCGCACAACAAAACAATTCTCTTCACTGGTAATATGGATTATGCACCCAATGTAGATGCGGTTATCTATTTTACCACTTCAATATTACCACTCATATCAGCCAGGTTACCGGAGGTCAGGTTTATTATAGCAGGTCAGAGGCCGGTTCCCAGGGTGGTCGCATTATCCAGTCAGCAGGTGCAGGTAACAGGATTCGTTAAAGACCTTGCTGAGACCTACAACAATGCCAGTGTAGTAGTTGCCCCATTGCGTTTTGGCGCTGGTACACAAAACAAAGTACTGGAAGCTATGGCTATGGGGGTTCCTGTAGTTTGTTCGCACATCGGCTTTGGTGGCCTTGGAATAAAAAGTGGTGAAGGTGCCATTATGCAAACCGATCCGGTTGCGTTTGCCAATACAGTTATCGATCTGCTTTCATCCGAAGAAAAAAGGCGTACAACTGGAGAAGCCGGAAAACGAATCATTCAAACACAGTTTGACTGGAATATTATAGCCAAAAGGCTAGAAGGCTATTTTAGGGAGTTAGTGAGCAAAAAATAGAATTTAACTATCGTTACTGGAATAGCTAAAAAATTATTGAATATTCAATATAATACCCAACTATTTCATATAATTTCATGTCTACTATTATACATCATTATTTAAAATACCAAATCAGATCTTATGAAAAAAATAATACCTTTTTTGATCGGCCTATCTTTATGCGTTCATGGTAATGCACAAATAATTTCAACTGTTGCCGGAAACGGGCTTTCGGGTAGTGGCGGAGATGGCGGGCCCGCTACAGCGGCCTCATTTCTCCATCCATCTAAAGTGGTAGTTGATGCCGTCGGCAATATGTATATTTCGGACAATATGGGTTCCGTTGTAAGAAAAGTAAATACATCAGGTGAAATATCCACATTTGCTGGTACGGGTGTTTTTGGTACCTCTGTTCTAAGTGGTCCGGCTACAGCAGTACCATTAGCTAAACCGGCAGGTATGGCTTTTGATGCCGCCGGGAATTTATTTATTGCCGATCAATCAATGGTCAGAAAGGTAAGCACATCAGGTTATCTTACTACAGTAGCAGGAAGTTATTCCATTTCGGCAATTACAGGTGATGGATACCCAGCCACCAACACAGCATTTGGGACCATTACAGATGTGGCTGTGGATGCTGGCGGTAACATTTACATTTGTGGCAATACCGATATGAAGGTTCGCAAGGTGAACACTTCGGGTATTGTTTCCACAGTTGCCGGTAATGGATATGCAGGATCTCTGGGCGATGGTGGCCCTGCAACTGATGCAAGACTCAATTATCCCCGGAGTATCGCACTCGATGCCAGCGGCAATTTGCTCATATTAGAGCGCATGGGTAATTACCTTCGAAAGGTAAATACCTCAGGTGTGATTTCTACTATCGGAGGCACTGGAATATACGGCTGGACCGGCGATGGTATTCCGGCTACAAATGCAAATTTCAATTACCCAACTGGTCTTGCTGTTGATGCCACAGGTAATATATATATAGCCGACCAACAAAATAACAGGGTACGTATGATTAATAGTTCCGGGATCATTACTACAGTAGCGGGCCAGGGATCATGCGGGTATAGCGGAGATGGCGGACCGGCTGTTAATGCTTTTATTCAGAAACCTGAAAACATTTTCCTGGATCATTTAGGCAACCTTTATATTGCCGCTTTTGAAAATTACAGTGTTCGTAAAGTAACATATAACCATTCTACGGAAACTACGGAATTGAAAAATAATGTTTCTTATACCGTTTATCCAAACCCGGTAAAAAGCACTTTTACTATTTCCGGCATTACACCTACCGATAAAGTACTTGTATATAATGTTTTAGGCGAGCCCGTAAATGAGTTAATTAGTTGTTCCGGAAACAGTGCGGAATATCAAACCGATAAACTGCCAACAGGTGTCTATATTGTACATATAGTCAGCAGCGACGGGAAAATTTCTGAACAGAAGTTTATTAAGGAGTAGCCACCTGCCGGGTAGCTATCACTTCATCCACTTTTCAATTAGTTTCTGATCCAGTTCGGGATAATTTATGCTTTCTTCTACCATACCATTAGATACCAGGTAGATTTGAGGGAATACACCACCTGTTATTTTAAGGAAACTCTCCTTTTTCAACCGGGTATAGCGTATATTCTGCGATTGTGTCTCTTTCCAGAAACTGGTAAGGTCGCTTTCTACCCCACCTATTACCATATAAAATGGTATGGCAGGATTTTTTTGCTTCATCTTACCCATTGCGGTTGCAGCCTTACGGCAATGCCCGCATGATTGGCTCAGGAATGAAATTACATACTTGCCCCTGGTAAGGTCGATAGCAGGAACAAACTGTTTATCCTGGGTATATAATGGTTTGAAATCCAGCCTATAAATCTCATATACCGGAAGGAAAATATAAACAGAAGAAACAATAGCCACCAGCAATACAGGCGCAGTTATCCTGGTCCACTTATAATCAAATCCAAAGCTTTGCCTGTTGAGCAGCCAGAGAATGAAAATAAGAAAAGCGTTCTTCAATAATGAAACCGACGGCTTCATAAATATATTGTCACCAAAGCAACCGCAATTCACATTATTGCCTGCACTGATCCATAAATATATAAGAAAGATGCTAAATACAACTGTAAGCCAAAGCGCGCCTTTTACCACCCATTTTCTGTACCCTAAAAAATGAATAACCATCAGAAACCCAAATGCGGCCTCTATGCTTACAAAAAAACGGGCAGTTATTTTTGCAACCAGCAGCGAAACATGGGTAAATTCAACAATTGTATACTCGAAACTCTGAATGGATGGAAATAACTTGGTATAGGCTGAATAGAGAAATAAACCGCCTGTGGCAATAGTTATTAGTACATAAAACAGACGCAGGGCTTTACTCATGTATCTTTCAGGATATTGATTCAAAATTAAGCAGGATTGTCCGAATCAAAAGCAACAGTATCATAAAATAAACAAAATAAATTGCCCCTTTAAGTTTACTCATTCTCGCTAAACACGACTTAAGATAATTTCGGATTGGGATGGAATATAAAAGAAACAGGCTGTCCGTTTTGTTGGACAGCCTGTTTCTAAAATAATGACCTTTGATTACATATGGCAACCATATGAACTACCTAATACCAGTTTATATACTGAATCAGTGTAAGAACAATAAGCTGTTAATGAACTGTATCCTGCAGCTACAGTAGAAAATGAAAACGTCGTATCTGCAAGAGTTGAACTTTTCGTCTTACAAGTACATGTGCTTGCAGTACTACTCTTCTTGCTACATGATCCAAAGGTTAATAGACCAAAAACAGCGATGATCGCTATCGGAAATAATTTTTTCATATGTTTTAGTTTTGCTCAAAAATAATACAATTTTCAAAAAATCAAAACGGGTTTTAGCCTAATTTTTAAATATCTATTCCATCGACTAACTGATAGTTAATAATTATCATTTTTTAACAATATGGAATTAAACATATCCTAATCTCAGCCACATGACTCCCCCCTGTCAGTGCATTTATTAATGTTCAAACAATTTAAAACCATAAAATAAGTGCACAGCTAAATCAATCGATTAATATTTTATCATAATGCATTAAGCCATTTTTTTAAACTTTAATTTTTATTTAACCTAATTTTTGTTAAATAATGAGAAATCCACTCACCAATGGGAGCTAAACTGCATTAAATAGCAATTTTTAACTTAATTTTAACTTTTCTAATTAACTATAATTATGATACGAAATAGCATATACACCTCAAAAAACTCGACATTTGCACAGGAATTCAGAACCAAACAAACATTACTAAATAATTAATTTTAGCCTGTTTTAGCGGGTTTCTGGGGTTTTGCACAAAGTCTTGAAAAGTTTGGAATATTTTTTGCTTATTTAATAGTCATTTCTTATCTTTGCCAACCTTTTCCCAAGGTATCCGTACGTGCACAAATTTATTTTGACCATTTTTTGATTATACCATTGCCTGTAGAGGTAGGCCCAGCCTATCTTTCAGGATATTTTTGTTTGTAAAAAAAGGAGTTATAAAATACTATGGCGACACCACAAAAAAAGACAGCATCAGGTAGAGTTAACTTTGGAAAGTTACACGATGCGGCTGCAACGCCCGACCTGCTGGCTATTCAGCTGCAATCGTTCCAGGATTTTTTCCAGCTCGAAACAACACCCGATAAGCGTAATAACGAGGGTTTGTTCCGCGTGTTCAAGGAGAATTTCCCGATTACCGACACAAGAAACATCTTCGTGCTGGAGTTCCTGGATTACTTCATCGACCCACCAAGGTACACAATCGACGAGTGTATGGAGCGTGGTCTGACGTATTCTGTTCCGCTGAAAGCTAAGTTGAAACTGAGCTGTAACGATGAAGAGCACGTTGACTTTGAAACAATTGTTCAGGATGTGTTCCTGGGTAATATCCCTTACATGACTCCCCGTGGCACATTTGTGATCAATGGCGCTGAGCGTGTTGTGGTTTCTCAGTTGCACCGTTCTCCAGGTGTATTCTTCGGACAGAGTGTTCACCCTAACGGAACAAAGATTTACAGTGCACGTGTTATCCCGTTCAAGGGTGCATGGATGGAATTTGCTACAGACATCAACAATGTGATGTACGCATATATCGATCGTAAAAAGAAGTTCCCGGTTACTACCCTGCTTCGTGCCATTGGTTACGAAACAGATAAGGACATCCTGGATCTTTTCGGTATGGCCGATGAGGTTAAGGTTGATAAAAAGAGCCTGGCTCCGCATATCGGCCGTCGTTTGGCAGCACGAGTATTACGTAGCTGGACGGAAGATTTCGTTGATGAGGACACCGGTGAAGTGGTAACCATTGAGCGTAACGAAGTTGTGCTCGACCGCGACAGTGTGATGGATGAAGATAACGCAACTCTTGTTCAGGAAATGGGTATCAAAACCGTATTCCTGCAGAAAGAAGAAGTTAGCGGCGACTTCTCAATAATCTACAATACATTAAATAAAGATACTTCCAACTCAGAGCTTGAGGCAGTTCAGCATATCTATCGCCAGTTGCGTGGTTCTGATGCACCGGATGATGAAACAGCACGTGGTATCATTGAAAAATTATTCTTCAGTGATAAACGTTATGACCTTGGTGAAGTTGGCCGTTATAAGATCAACCGCAAATTAGGTCTTGATATCAACCTTACTACCAAAGTATTGAGCAGGGAAGATATCATTTCCATCATTAAATACCTGGTTCGTCTTACCAATGGTAAAGCGGAAATAGATGATATTGACCACCTGAGCAATCGTCGTGTGCGCACAGTGGGTGAGCAATTATTCGCTCAGTTCGGCGTAGGTCTTGCCCGTATGGCACGTACTATCCGTGAGCGTATGAACGTTCGTGATAATGAGGTGTTTACTCCAATTGATCTGATCAATGCCCGTACGCTTTCTTCTGTTATCAACTCTTTCTTTGGTACATCACAGTTATCCCAGTTCCTTGACCAGACCAACCCATTGTCTGAAATCACCCACAAGCGCCGTATTTCGGCGTTAGGCCCGGGCGGTTTGAGCAGGGAGCGCGCAGGTTTTGAGGTAAGGGACGTACATTATAGCCACTATGGCCGTTTGTGTACTATTGAAACTCCTGAGGGACCAAACATCGGTCTTATATCTACTTTGTGCGTTCACGCACAGATCAATGATATGGGATTCATTGAGACTCCTTACCATAAAGTAAGAGACGGTAAGGTAGATCTTAAAAACTATCGTTTCTTAAGTGCAGAAGAAGAGGATCTTGCCAAGATTGCCCAGGCTAATGTTCCTATGGACGATAAGGGCAACTTCCTTGAAGATAAAATCAAATCACGTCAGACTGGTGACTTCCCGATCCTGGATCCGGCAGAAGTGGAGTACATGGACGTGGCGCCAAACCAGATCGTTGGTTTGAGTGCTTCGCTTATCCCCTTCCTGGAGCATGATGATGCCAACCGCGCACTGATGGGATCAAACATGCAACGTCAGGCTGTTCCGTTGATCATTCCACAGGTTCCTATTGTAGGTACCGGTCTGGAGGCAAAGGCTGCCCGCGATGCACGTATTCAGATTCACGCTGAAGGTAATGGTGTGGTTGAATATGTAGATGCTGATCATATCCATGTTCGTTATGACCGTGGTGAAAAAGAGCGTCTTGTATCATTCGAAGACGACCTGAAAATATATACGCTTACCAAGTATAAGAAAACCAACCAGAGTACAAGTATGACCCTTCGTCCCAGCGTTCGCAAGGGCCAGAAGGTAAAAACGGGCGATTTCCTTACAGAAGGTTACGCAACTCAGGATGGCGAATTAGCATTGGGACGTAACCTTAAAGTGGCGTTCATGCCTTGGAAAGGGTACAACTTCGAGGATGCGATCGTGATCAATGAAAAAGTGGTTCGTGAAGACTGGTTTACATCGGTACATATCGATGAGTATGAACTGGAAGTTCGTGATACCAAATTAGGTGAAGAAGAACTGACTGCTGATATTCCAAACGTATCTGAAGATGCTACCAAGGATCTTGATGAGCATGGAATTATACGTATCGGTGCACACGTGGGTGAAGGTGATATTCTGATTGGTAAAATCACTCCAAAAGGTGAAACTGACCCAACACCGGAAGAAAAACTGCTCCGTGCGATCTTCGGCGATAAGGCAGGTGACGCTAAGGATGCTTCTTTGAAAGCACCAAGCGGAACAGAAGGTATCGTTATCAGCAAGCAATTGTTCCAGCGTGCCAAGAAAGACAAGAATTCCAAAGTTCGTGAGAAAACGGCTATGGAAAAGATTGAAAAGGCACACGAGAAAAACCTGGAAGATCTGAAGAATTTCCTTTACGAAAAACTACAGATTCTCCTTAAGGACAAAGCTTCAGCAGGTATTACCAACAACTTTGGCGAAACTGTATTGAGCAAGGGTGGCAAATTCAATTCTAAAACTCTTAGCTCAATCGATTACCAGAATGTTAACCCACTTGGCTGGACAGGCGATAAGGAAACTGACGACCTGATCAACCAACTGCTGCACAACTTTAATATTAAGTTCAACGAAGAACTTGGCCGTTACAAACGCGAGAAATTCAACCTCAGTATCGGAGATGAACTTCCAGCCGGAGTATTGAAACTGGCTAAGGTTTATCTGGCTAGTAAGCGTAAGCTGAAAGTTGGTGATAAAATGGCGGGACGCCATGGTAATAAGGGTATTGTTGCCAGGATAGTTCGCGAAGAAGATATGCCATTCCTGGAAGACGGTACTCCGGTTGACGTTGTACTTAACCCGCTAGGTGTACCTTCCCGTATGAACCTTGGTCAGATTTATGAAACCATTCTCGGATGGGCCGGTGAAAAATTAGGTCAGCGCTATGCTACCCCGATCTTCGACGGTGCTTCAGTTAAGGAAATTGAAGATCTGATCAACCTTGCTGGTCTGCCTGATTTCGGCCACACTTATTTGTATGATGGTGAAACAGGGGAGCGTTTCCACCAGAAGGCAACGGTAGGAATCATCTACATCATTAAACTGCATCACATGGTCGATGATAAGATGCACGCACGTTCTATCGGGCCTTACAGTCTTATTACGCAGCAGCCGCTGGGTGGTAAAGCTCAGTTCGGTGGTCAGCGTTTTGGTGAGATGGAGGTTTGGGCATTGGAAGCTTATGGAGCATCTAATATCCTGCAGGAATTACTGACATTGAAATCAGATGATATTGTTGGCCGTGCCAAGACATACGAGGCAATTGTGAAGGGTGATAACGTGCCTAAGGCTGGTATCCCTGAATCGTTTAATGTATTGGTGAATGAATTAAGAGGTTTAGGATTGGAATTGAAATTTGAGTAGGTAGTAGATAGTCGATAGTAGATGGTCGTTATGTATGAATAACTTCAGAGAATTAGTGGTATGGCAGAAATCGATAGCATATGTTATTAAGATTTATGAAGTAACACGGGATTTTCCGAACGAAGAAAAATTCAATCTGGTATCGCAAATGCAAAGAGCGGCAACGTCAGTACCGAGCAATATTGCGGAAGGAGCTGGAAGGAATACAAATATTTCATTCAAACATTTTTTAACTATTTCGATTGGCTCTACTCACGAATTAGAAACACAAATTATTATTAGTAAACAATTGGGGTATATAAATGAAGACAGTTACGGGCCTTTGGTTGCAGATTTGAATAGTATACAGAAGATGCTTTATGCTCTTCATAATTCACTGCAATAAATACTCGCGACCATCTACTAATGACTAACTACTAATTACTAAAAAAATGGCAATAAAGAAAGACAATCGTCCAAGACCTGGATTTGGTAAAATAACTATCAGTCTTGCTTCTCCCGATGTGATCCTGGATCGTTCATATGGTGAAGTACTGAAGCCCGAAACTATCAACTACCGTACATACAAACCTGAGCGTGATGGTTTGTTCTGCGAAAAAATATTCGGCCCTGTAAAGGATTACGAATGTTATTGCGGTAAGTACAAACGTATCCGTTATAAGGGTATCGTCTGCGACCGTTGCGGTGTTGAAGTAACAGAAAAGAAAGTTCGCCGTGAGCGACTGGGCCACATCAAATTGGTGGTGCCTATCGTTCATATATGGTATTTTAAGAGCCTTCCTAACAAGATAGGTTACTTACTTGGCGTAAGCTCCAAGAAAATGGAAAGCATTGTTTACTACGAGCGTTATGTTGTAGTAGCTGCCGGTGAGGCTGAAGAACTGATACGTACAAAACTGAACCTGAAAGATTCAGAAAATACCGATCAGCAATTACTCACTGAAGATGAATACCTCGAGATTCTGGATGCTTTACCTAAAGAAAACCAGTTCCTTCCTGACGAGGATCCGAATAAATTCATCGCCAAGATGGGAGCTGAAGCAGTTCATATGCTGCTCGCCCGCATAGACCTGGATAAGCTATCTTACGATCTTCGTAATGCGGCGGCCAATGAAACATCTCAGCAGCGTAAACAGGAAGCCCTGAAGCGCCTTAGCGTGGTAGAAGCTTTCCGTGATGCAAATACACGTATCGAAAACCGTCTTGAATGGATGGTGATGCAGTACATTCCGGTTATTCCACCAGAATTACGCCCATTGGTTCCGTTGGATGGCGGCCGTTTTGCCTCTTCTGATCTGAATGACCTTTACCGTCGTGTTATTATCCGTAACAACCGTCTGAAAAGACTTATAGAAATCAAGGCTCCTGAAGTTATCCTGCGTAATGAAAAACGTATGTTGCAGGAAGCTGTTGATTCTCTGTTCGATAACAGCCGTAAATCAAATGCCGTTAAGGCAGAAGGTGGCCGTGCACTGAAATCGCTCTCTGATGTACTGAAAGGTAAACAAGGACGTTTCCGTCAGAACCTGTTGGGTAAACGTGTTGACTACTCTGGTCGTTCGGTTATCGTGGTAGGTCCTGAAATGAAATTGCATGAGTGCGGATTACCAAAAGATATGGCGGCTGAGTTGTTCAAACCGTTTATCATCCGTAAGCTTATTGAAAGAGGTATAGTAAAGACAGTTAAAAGCGCGAAAAAACTGGTTGAGCGTAAAGAGGCAGTTGTTTGGGACATTCTTGAGAATGTACTGAAAGGACACCCGATCATGCTGAACCGCGCCCCAACGCTGCATAGGTTATCTATCCAGGCATTCCAGCCAAAATTGATTGAAGGAAAGGCTATCCAGCTTCACCCTCTTGTTTGTTCGGCGTTCAATGCGGATTTCGATGGTGACCAGATGGCCGTTCACGTACCTTTAAGCAATGCGGCTATTGTAGAAGCTCAGGTATTGATGCTGGCTTCACATAATATCCTTAACCCACAGAATGGTACGCCTATTACCCTACCCTCTCAGGACATGGTACTCGGACTTTATTACATCTCCAAGGGTAAGAAATCAACCGAAACTGAAAAGGTTAAGGGTGAAAACAAGGCTTATTACAGCGCTGAAGAAGTAGTTATTGCACATAACGAAGGCCGTGCTGACCTCCATGCATGGATCAAGGTAAGGGCAAGCGTTCGCCAGGCAGATGGTTCTATCAAAACAGAATTGATTGACACTACTGTGGGCCGTGTAATATTCAACCAATTTGTACCTAAGGAAAACGGATTCGTAAATGCCCTGCTGACTAAGAAGTCATTGAGGGAGATCATCGGCCAGATCCTTAAGAATACCAATATTCCTAAAACAGTTGCTTTCCTTGATGATATCAAGACATTAGGATTCCGTACGGCCTTCCGTGGTGGATTGTCGTTCAATATCAAGGACCTTACCGTTCCGGATATCAAGGAAAAACTGGTTGAAAATGCGCAGGTGGAGGTGGATGAAATCTGGGAAAACTATAACATGGGTCTCATTACCAATAATGAGCGTTATAACCAGGTCATCGACGTTTGGTCACGTGTTGATACACGTGTAACTGAAACACTGATCCGTGAAATGGCAGCAGACAAGCAGGGCTTCAACTCTGTGTACATGATGCTTGACTCAGGTGCGCGTGGATCTAAACAGCAGGTAAAACAGCTTGCAGGCCTGAGGGGTCTGATGGCTAAACCTCGTCGTAGCGGTTCATCAGGATCTGAAATCATTGAAAATCCGATCCTTTCCAACTTCAAGGTTGGTCTGAGTGTATTGGAGTACTTTATCTCTACCCATGGTGCCCGTAAGGGTCTTGCGGATACGGCCCTTAAAACAGCGGATGCGGGTTACCTCACACGCCGTCTTGTGGATGTGGCTCAGGATGTTGTTATCACAGGAGAAGATTGCGGCACACTTCGTGGTATCGCTACTTCGGCCCTCAAGGATAATGAAGAAATTGTAGAGCCATTATATGACCGTATCTTAGGCCGTACTTCACTGCATAATGTATACGATCCGGTAAGCGAAGAGTTGATAGCAAATGCCGGCGAAGAAATAACTGAAGATGTTGCTAAGCGTATTGAAGATAGCGCTATCGATACAGTTGAGATCCGTTCGGTGCTTACCTGCGAAAGCCGCAGAGGGGTTTGTGCTAAATGCTATGGTAAGAACCTTGCAACCGGCTACATGACGCAGAAGGGCGATGCAGTAGGTATCATTGCGGCACAGTCCATCGGTGAGCCAGGTACACAGCTTACACTGCGTACGTTCCACGTGGGTGGTGTTGCGGGATCATCAGCAATCGAATCTCAGTTGGTTGCCCGTTTCGATGGTACCATCCAGTTCGACGGTCTGCGTACTACCAAGTACAAGGATGCGGAAGGTGTAGATCAGACAGTTGTTATTGGCCGTACCGGTGAGGTGCGTATTGTAGACATGGCAAATGACCGCCTGCTGATTACCAATAACATTCCATATGGTTCTATCCTGAAGATAGGTAATGGTAAGAAAGTAGTGAAGGGCGATGTGATCTGCACATGGGATCCGTTCAATGCTGTTATCATTTCTGAAATCTCAGGTAAGGTTCGTTTCGACTCGGTTATTGAAGGTATCACGTACCGCGAAGAGGCTGACGAACAAACAGGTCACCGCGAGAAAGTGGTTATTGAAACAAAAGATAAGACCAAGATTCCATCAATATATATAGATGGCGCCAAAGACCAGAAGATGTATAACCTTCCGGTTGGATCGCACATCGTTGTGAATATCGACGACGAAGTAATGAACGGAACGGTACTGGTTAAGATTCCACGTGTGATGGGTCGTAGCCGGGATATCACGGGAGGTCTGCCAAGGGTAACGGAGCTGTTTGAAGCACGTAACCCGAGCAACCCTGCTGTGGTAGCTGAAATTGATGGTGTGGTAGGATTTGGTAATGTGAAACGCGGTAACCGTGAGATCATTGTTGAATCACGCGAAGGACTGGTTAAGAAATACCTCGTTCCGCTCACACGTCACATCATGGTTCAGGATGGCGACTTCGTAAAGGCTGGTACATCACTTTCTGATGGCGCTACTACCCCGAGCGATATCCTGTCTATCAAGGGTCCATTCGCAGTACAAGAATACCTGGTAAATGAAATTCAGGAAGTTTATCGTCTGCAGGGTGTGAAGATCAATGACAAGCACATTGAGGTTATTGTTCGCCAGATGATGCGTAAGGTAAATATCGTTGATCCGGGAGATACCAAGTTCCTTGAAGAAGATACAGTTGACAAGTTTGAGTTTATGGACGAAAACGACTGGATCTACGACAAGAAGGTAGTTACCGAATCAGGTTCATCAGATAAAATGCATCCAGGTCAGATCGTTACGCTGCGTGAGATTCGTGAAGAGAACAGTGCATTGCGCCGTGCCGATAAGAAACTGGTTGAATTCCGCGATGCAAATCCGGCTACGTCTTCACCAATGTTGCTCGGTATTACCAAGGCCTCTCTGGGTACACAAAGCTGGATATCGGCCGCATCGTTCCAGGAAACAACCAAGGTACTGTCTCAGGCATCTATCAATGGTAAGGCAGATTACCTGATGGGTCTCAAGGAAAACGTCATTACAGGTAACCTGATACCAGCAGGTACCGGTATGCGCGAATTCGATGACCTAGTGGTAGGCTCCAAGGAAGAGTTTGAACTGCTGCAGGCTAACAGGGATGTGCTCCAGTTTGACGAGGAAGAATAGTAATAGCTTATTAATACATAATGTAACAGACCGCCCCCAAAGGCGGTCTTTTGCATTATGTAGGTTACTGCTGCCTGGTCAAGTGTTTTTAGAATCATATGGAATCAAATTTTCAATGTATCAACTCTATTTGAAGGCAATTTTGGTTAATAAGTTGATAGGTTAATAGGTTGATTGGTTGATTGGTTGATTGGTTGATAGGTTGATAGGTTGATAGGTTGATAGGTTGATAGGTTGATAGGTTGATAAGTTGATACGTTGATACGTTGAAAGGTTGATAAGTTGATAGGTTGATAGGTTGATACGTTGATACGTTGGAAAGGTTGATGGGTTGATGGGTTGATGGGTTGATACGGCGGAGAAGCATTCATATTCCATTCAGGAACCATTTGAGGTTTATAGTATTGCACACTGCGCAAAGAATATTTTTTTGCACAGTTTTTTATTGAAAATCAAGCGATTAGATCCAAATAATTGCGCATTTTGGGGTTGAGTGTGCAATTTCTATTTTGGTTGATAGGTTGATGGGTTAATAGGTTGATGGGTTGATAGGTTGATAGGTTGATAGGTTGATAGGTTGATAGGTTGATACGTTGATACGTTGATACGTTGATACGTTGAAAGGTTGATGGGTTGATACGGCGGAGAAGCATTCATATTCTATTCAGGAACCATTTGAGGTTTATAGTATTGCACACTGAGCAAAAAATATTTTATTGCACAGTTTTTTATTGAAAATCAAGCAATTAGATCCAAATCATTGCGCATTTTGGGGTTGAGTGTGCAATTTCTATTTTGGTTGATAGGTTGATACGTTGATACGTTGATAGGTTGATTGGTTGATTGGTTGATTGGTTGATAGGTTGATTGGTTGATTGGTTGATTGGTTGATACGGCGGAGAAGCATTCATATTCCATTCAGGAACCATTTGAGGTTTATAGTATTGCACACTGTGCAAAGAATATTTTTTTGCACAGTTTTTTATTGAAAATCAAGCGATTAGATCCAAATCTTTGCGCATTTTGGGGTTGAGTGTGCAATTTTGTGTGCAATGATTTTCGGGTTGACGGGTTGATTAGTGGGTGTAGAGATGATGAAGTATTTTGACCTGAAATTGGGTAACATTCTGGAAGTTGCCATAACATGATAGGATTATATGATATTTATTGATGGAATTCGGCACAAATGTAAAGCATATAATTGACTTTTCCAAATAATTTGGATTGTTTATTTTATGCCTATTATTGTAGAACAGCCCCCAAATATGCGGGTTGGATGAAATAATATTAATGCAAATGTCATTAACTTCATCCCAAAACGTAATGTGGTCAGCGATGAAGAAGCGGTTCTGACCATAATACTATTACTTTGCCCCCTCTATGTCATGTTTATTTTAGAAGCACATATGCTATTACTCTCCTATTAGGATTTCAAAAAAAATAGCCACCGAAACCGATAGCTATTTTTAGAATGCAGTATGTAAGTGACGATGATTAAATAAAGTACACCATCTTACTCGTTCTTTTTCCTTTCTACTTCGTTGTGAAAGTCTTTAAATAGCGCACTATTCGCAGATAGAGCTGCGCTCGTGCCCTTGCGGGCATGCCTCGTATAACATGCCTTCGCTAAAGCTATGGCAGTTAATAAAAGAAATATAACTTCGCAATATGGTGTACTTTATTTAATCAACGTCACTAAGAAGTCTTATTGCTTGATTATTGTTTTTGAAGCAGTACCATTTATGCTGACTATATAAGTGCCATTGGTCCACGATGATGTATTTATGGAAGTATTACCGCTTACATTACCCGAGAATACGAGTTTGCCCGAGATGTCGGTAATGGTGCAGTGTCCGCTGTACCCTGAGAAATTAAGTACATTACTTACCGGGTTGGGATACATCTTAGCATCAGCCTCAACAACGGTTGCAGCTTCCAAAGCGCCTGTAGGTAATTCGGTAAATGCTGCGCTGCCGTTATTCCAATAATCGCCACTACCATCGCTGTTGTTGCAGTTTACAGCATTTATAAGTCCAAATGCCGTTACGGTACCGGAACCTGCTACAGGTGCAACCCAGGTAGCAGATAGCACATAAGTTGTGCCAGAGCCACCTGTACCGATTGCCGGGCTGATCCTGGTTGAATGTTCAATATACAATATGCTACCAGTACCTGTTCTGATAGTAGAACCAGTAGTTGGTGCAGATAATGTACCAGCATTTGAAGAAGAGGTTCCTATGCCCCTGACTATAGAAAGCTGGCCACCAAATCCATTCAGGTTTGTAGCTGCGGTACCATTGGTACCCGTCAATTTCAAGGTATAGGTCATACCGGGTTTGTACCTCGTAACCGGTACTCCGGCTGAATCGAGTTCGATTGCAATGGTAACACCTGAATTTGCGGAACCATGGCAACTGCTGCAGCCTACTGCTGCGCCATGACTCCCTGTTCTGTTTGATCCGTAACCTGTCTTATTGCTGGACAAAGACACATAAAGCCCTGCGGCCAGCATTGAAAAAAGTATAACTTTCTTTTTCATATTTCGTCTGTTAAGTATTGATTATCAATTGTGTGGCTCAAAATTATAACATTTATTTTGAACAATCAATGTCTTAAAACAGTTGGAATGGGGCTTTAAAATAACTTAATCTCGAAAAATCATAAATAGCTCAGCATCAGGCAGGGATTAGTATTTCAATAATAAATAAATAACATTCCACAGAGGTAAAACAGGTGTATCCCAATTTGTGCTTTATCTCAGAATTGAGCTCTGATTTGCAGCCGCCAACTCATCATTACAGTACACTCTTTCCAGTTTAATTAATGATGCATCTCCCATCTTGGAACAAAAAATGCGATTTGAATAAGCTCCCAATTACCTCGCCAAGAAAATAAATGAAATTACATAAGCACAAGTATCGCCTATGCCCCTAAACCCCCATACTCATTGTGCTCAGCCACTGCCTGCTCCACATAATTCATTACCAGTGTATTGAATTCAATACTTTTATTGAGCAGTACGGACACTGTAATGGGCAAAACTGCAATGGTTATGCCCCACTCCCTTAGTTTATCGAAATGCAACTGCAAACGAGCTGCATCTTTCTCAGTGGTCAATATAATTTTATTGGGCACCTGCCAGTTATCATAAGTCTCCTTTATTTCTTCCAGGTCACTGCTTACAAAGTAGTGATGGTCGTTATAGGGTAGTGTGTGCACATCTGCTGCCTTGCTTTTCACATAGGCTATCAGTGGCTCGGGGCGAGCTATACCGCATACTAATATAACATTACTACCCTCTAGTGCAACAGGTTCATCGGTCACAAAATTCAGGGGCCTGTCATATTGGATGCCTGTAAAAAATACCTTTTGCCCTGTCTGCGGATTGATCTTTACCTCTATTGCCTTTGCATCAGCCTGACTCAGGGTAAGCGGGCATTTGGATACAATAATTACATTGGCCCTTTTATAAGCGCTCCTACCCTCCCTAAGACTGCCGAATGGCAATATATGGTCTTTATAGAATGGTTTGGAAAAATCGGTTATCAGTATAGAAAACCCAGGCTTTACCGACCTGTGCTGGTAGGCATCGTCCAGTATAATTACATCAATATCAGGCCTGCGCTGCAGCAGTGCAGGAATACCTATCATCCGCTCCTCGGCCACGCTTACCACCAGGTCCGGATACTTCATGTGGTATTGCATGGGTTCATCTCCTATCCGCAGTGCATTACTCTGATCGTCTGCCACCATGAAACCCTGCGTGTGCCGCTTATACCCCCTGCTCATAGTTGCCGCCTGGTATTGGTATTCCATGAGTCGAACAAGGTATTCTACATGCGGTGTCTTACCGGTGCCACCGGTTGAAAGATTGCCCACAGTAATCACCGGTATACTGAATTCAATAGAAGAGAATACTTTCGTATCATACATACGGTTGCGCAACCACACCACTGCACCATAAATCAATGCAAACGGATATAGCAACACTCTTACCAACGAAAAAATATAATAGAATAAGTTTTTAGTGCCCATTTCACTGCAAATAACGGCATTAAATCTCAATGTATAAATTTCAAATTCCTGTTTACCCAACAGCCCCCAATTTCAGAACTAACCCAACATTGCCGCGTTATCGCTTTTGACCCACATTGGCACATTAATCCCACATTACCGCATTAACCCGTATTGCCCCCAAACAAATATTCGTAAATTGCCCCATGAACCGGATACAGCACCCCGTAATACTCCAGGGCGAGAATGTAAAACTCGTACCACTTGACCATGACCACTTTCCGCAACTTATTGATGTAGCCAAACAGGAAAAAATCTGGGAGTTCTTTTCTGTCAAAGGTTCAGACTCCGGAACATTGTTGAAATACCTTAAAAGTTCGGTGTTGAAACGCCCCACAGGAGAGCAATATCCGTTTACTGTTTTTGACCTGAAAACCAATAAAATTATTGGCCACACCATGCTGTATAATTTTTATCCGGAATTCAGAAAACTGGAAATAGGCTGGACCTGGTACGACCCGGCTTATTGGCGCACCGGCTATAACCGGGAATGCAAGCTATTGTTGCTTACCTATTGCTTCGAAACCCTGAAAACTATAAGAGTACAATTACTAACCGACGAAAACAATCACCGCAGCCGAACAGCCATCCTGGGTATAGGCGCCACACTGGAAGGTATACACCGGAACGAAAGAATCCGCGCCAACGGAGCCTACCGCAATAGCGCCATGTACAGCATTATAGAAAGCGAATGGCCGGAAGTGAAGAAGAAATTGGCAAACCCAAAATCCTGACGGAAGTCAAAAGCGAATATACTTTATTGAAATAAATCGATGCTGACATTTGCATAAATATCTCTTCCTTACCGGTTCAATAACTGAATTCAGCATATTGACCAGAGGCAAATGACTTATCTCAGGCACGAAGTCCTTAAATAAATGTGCAGATTTTGAGCTTACTATATCACCAGCATTGCATCTCCATAGCTGAAGAATCGGTATTTCTCTTTGATAGCTGTTTCGTAAGCTGTCATCATAAGGTCGTAACCGGCAAATGCACAAGCCATGATCATGAGGCTCGTCTTAGGCAAATGGAAGTTAGTTATCAAAGAATCGGCAATAGAAAACTGGTATGGCGGATGTATGAAAATATTAGTCCAGCCTTCTTCAGGTTTCAGCAAGCCCTGAGCCGTAACCGAACTTTCGAGTGCACGCATTGTTGTGGTACCAATAGAGCAAATGTGTCTTTTCTCAATCTTGGCCTTGTTTACAATGCCTGAAGCATAATCATCAACTCTGAAATATTCCGCATCCATTTTATGCTTGGAAAGGTCTTCCACCTCAATAGGACGGAAAGTACCCAGGCCTGTGTGTAAGGTAACCTCGGCAAACTTAACACCTACAATCTCCAGCCTCTTGATGAGTTCACGGCTAAAATGCATACCGGCAGTTGGTGCGGCAACAGCGCCTTCGTATTTGGCATATACTGTCTGGTAACGTTCTTTATCTTCTTCTTCAGGTTTGCGCTTAATGTATTTAGGCAGTGGGGTTTCACCCAGGATGTCGAGAATATTACGGAACTCCTGCTCCGAACCATCGAAAAGGAAGCGGATAGTACGGCCGCGTGATGTAGTATTGTCAATTACTTCTGCTACCAGCTCATCATTATCTCCGAAATAGAGCTTATTACCCACACGTATTTTACGGGCAGGATCTACAATCACATCCCAAAGGTGATTAGGTTTGTTCAATTCACGCAACAGAAATACTTCTATTTTGGCACCAGTCTTTTCCTTGCGGCCATAAAGACGCGCAGGGAAGACCTTGGTATTATTAACTATCATAACATCTTTGTCATGAAAGAAGCCAAGGATATCTTTGAAAACTTTATGTTCAATTTTACCGGTATCACGATGAATAACCATCAGGCGGCTATCTTCACGTTTCTTAGCAGGATGTTGTGCGATGAGATTGAGTGGTAAGTCGAATTTAAATTGCGACAACTTCATAAATAAGCGGAGATTGATATTAAAAAGGGTGCGAAGTTACGAAAAAATATCCAACAACATACCAAACCCTTTTCAGCAGAGCGATTGCTAGTATGTTAAAGTAGTGTTATGGATGTAAACAACAACTGAAGCAACTGTACTATTTTAGCAAAACCAATTTTTGAGTGGATGATATTTCCCCATTTGCAATAATATTATAATAATACATCCCGTTTGGCAACTGCGAATTATCAAGGGTAATAAAACCAAAACGGCTATCTACCACGAAGGTCTTTTGTTTCTGACCATTAGCATTATTAAGGATCAATTCCCCCTGTTTTACTCCTTCGGGCAATGTAAATGTGATTTTCACTTCATTGGCAGACGGATTAGGATAGGATTGTGTTGCAATATTAATCTGGTCGTTTTGTTTTTCAGTTTTCGCAACACAAAGAGCACCGCTGTTGGTTTCATACCTGGCTTCCATCTGGCAACCTGTTATAACTTCTCGAATTTTCCCTACATAAAAGGACATAATCCCTCTGATTGTAACCAGGTTTCAGATTAATTTTATTTTACATTTTTATAAAATTGTCGCATCGGGCACTTATCAACGTGTTTCATTGGTCCGGAGATTTTTCCTGCCATAGAACCGCATACTATAATCGCCATTATTTTTATCCTGATGGCATTAATACCAACTCAATGTGTAAATAGATAGGGGAGGTAAATCCCTGAAATCATTCTGAAAATCAGTAGTCCTTCCAATTTTATGAAAACAATTAACATAAGATGTATTAGTTTGCATTTGGAAAAAGTCATTTGATAATTCAGGATTACTAAGGTACTTTTGACCTCTTCCCGGATTAAAATCAGCAGATATGAGATTATTAAGGTGTACACTTTTGTTGTTGCTTGTATGTTTTGCCGCCAGCGCACAAAATCCTCAGGAGAAGGAAAAAAATAAAGACAAAAATGACCTTCAGAAGGATAAAATCAGGGGCAAAGTAAAAACCATGTCTGTAACCGGATTTACAGTGGTGCGCAGAGACGGCAAATTGCAAAAAGGCCGTACTGTACATACTGCCATTAGTAAATTTAACGATAAAGGTTACCTTCTTGAATTCAATTCTACCGCCGGAGATGATACCGTACAGGGTGAATACATACACTTTAAGGCCACAAAAAGCCTGTTTAAATACGATAACAGTGGCGTTTTGGTAAGCAACAGCCGCTATAATGGCGATGGTATACTGGAAGATTCAGCATCGTATAAAGTTGATGCCAAGGGAAACAGAATTGATTGGAACACTTACAAAGGAGATGGAAGTCTGGAATGGAACTATAACCGGGAATATGATATCTCAGGAAACCTTGTTGAATCGAATGAGTATTTTAAGGGAGCGCTGAAAAGCAGGCACACTTATAAATATGATGATAAAATGAACATTAAAGAGGAAAATTCTTTTGAAGGCGATGGGCGGCTCAAACTTAAAGAACTATTCAAATATGACGATAAGCGCAATGTAACTGAGATCACTGACTATGACAAAACCGGGGTATTTAAAGCACGGTATACCTATGGCTATGATAACCAGGGCAACCAGATAGAAGAGAAGGAATTTGACAATGAATTTTCGAATAAATTCAAGAAAATCATCACCAGGTATGACAATGAAAACAACGTAATTGAAGTCACTCAGTTTAACGAGAAAGGTAAGACCACCTATGAGTGTAAACTGGACAAATGGGGTAACCATGTTAAGGATGCTACTTACAAACAGGATGGCACATTGATTGAAAAAATCACCCAGGTCTACAAATATGATGATAAGGGCAGCGAGGTTGAGAATGAACGATTCAACGCTAAGGGAAAATCGACGATGAAAATCAAGAACATTTATACCTACGATAAAGAAGGCAACTGGTTTATTAAGATAGTTTACGAAAATGATAAACCCAAAAGGATCACTGAGCGCATCTTTGATTATTATTAATCCTGCATCAAATCCGGCTGAATGAAATTGAGCAAGTGTATACTATTCCTGTTATTTTTAGTGCCATTTACTACCTTTGCCCAGCCCAGGTATTCACCGGAGGTACGGTCGAAAAGGGAGATGCAGTGGTTGCAGGATAGCGTGCATATCAATGCCGATCTGGCCAGCAAAATAAATAGCATATCGCTAACTTACCAGCAACAAATGGATAAGGCCGCAGAGATGCCTGATAAAAATAAGAAGCAGGACAAACTGATGCATAAAAAAGATGCGGCATTTAAAAAGATACTGAACAAGGAGCAATACCAACGCTATTATAAGAGGGAATCAATGATAAGAAAGCAAGACAGGATCATTCACAAAGGACGTCAGCCTCTTTAAGTTAGGCTTACAATTCATTGGCTAATAGCAGCCGCATTTTACAATCTGCTGCCTTAGCTTTTTCTGCCATTCTTCCTGCTTTGCTATTATTGTTCCATGGTTGGTATCATCGTCATAAGTGTTCTCTTCCTGGTTTGCTGCTGCCACATATTTCTTATACATTTCTTCAATGACAGAGGTATAATTATCTTTTGACAAATCAGCGCTTCGAATAGCGTTAGCCAGCTCACAAGCCTTGATTGCTGTAATATCGAAATGGGTCTGTTCATGGGCCAAAACACGCACATCCTGGGTGCCTTTTTTGAACCAGGACTGCGCCTTATTGAAAAACGGAGTGATATGCACATGCAACAAGAACTCACTGTTTCTGGTCTCAGATGAGAAACCTATAGCCACGCCACTTACGGTTGCGGCGGCCTCGGTTGGAAGGTTTTCAATGGCTCCGGCAAAATCAGGTATCTGGAGCAACCGTGTAAGTGAATACGGGATGCATGCAGGTCTGTCGATATTCTTACCCAAAACCACATCAACTTTAACTACTGAGGAAGTTGACACCTTACCCTTGTTTTGAGCCCACCAGCCATCAAACTGCTTCAGATCATCTTCAATAGCCTTGCGTGTAAGGACATCAATACCATCTGCAAACTCAACAATATGCGCCTTGCCGCTGCCTGTATATTCAAGCAGTTTTTTATCTCCTGCATAAAATGCAATACTTATTGCAGATATCACCTCCTGCTGACTGCTAAATGGTTTAATAGTAATATTTCGATTAGTACTGAAATTAAGTTTGGTGATGTGTAAAGTTATCGGTTGTGATGAACGGTTCTGTACAAAATTATTGGCAATAAATTGATGAATACAGGAGGCCGCACCATTTCTGAATTCAACCGGATCATTGTCTTTCAAGCCAATATTCTTTACTTCTCTGTCATCAACTACATCAAAGACATAAAATTGCCTGGTAGCATACTTTGCCTTTTCGTTTTTGAGATCAACATACTTTACCTGCTGACCAGTGGCCCAAAAAGGCAATAAACAGATTGCACCAACTAGAAGAAACCGGCTCAGAGATACCATAACTGCATTTACATTCAAAGATAAGCTGTATATATAACGGATGAAGCCATTTTTTACATAAACAGTGTGTTAAACTTTACCCAACAATGCCTAACTTTAGGTACTTGAAATGCCCTTGCTACTATAAGCTCAGGGCATTGGTAAGAAATAATTGTTTTTGGAGTTTTAGCTTTGAATTAATAAAACATGCAGACAGCATATATAGTTGCGGGCTTCCGCACAGCAGTAACTAAATCAAAACGTGGTGGATTTCGTTTTATGCGCCCCGATGATCTGGCAGTAAATGTGATCAAAGGATTAATGGCCAGCATACCCCAACTGGATACGAAACTGATAGATGACGTGATAGTAGGCAATGCTGTGCCTGAAGCTGAACAGGGCCTGCAGGTGGGCCGGGTGATAGCCAACCGCGCAATAGGTGAATGGGCTGCCGGTGTAACAGTAAACAGGTATTGCGGTTCAGGGTTGGATGCTATTGCTATTGCCTCAGCCAAAATACAGATGGGCATGGCTGAGTGTATTATTGCCGGTGGCACTGAAAGCATGAGCCTTGTGCCAACCGCCGGGTGGCGCACAATGCCCAACTATGAATACGCCAAAGACAATGGTGATTACTACCTGAGCATGGGCCTTACTGCCGAAGAAGTGGTAAAGGATTACAAAATAACCCGTGAAGATCAGGATGCATTTTCATTGCGCTCGCATCAGCGGGCAATCAATGCAATAAAGGAAGGCTATTTTAAAGATGGTATTTTACCTATAAAAGTTAAAGAGGTTTACCTTAATGATAAGAACAAACGAGCTGAAAGAGAAACAATAGTTGATACAGATGAAGGGCCACGTGCCGACACCTCTATGGCTGTGTTAGGAAAACTTCCGGCAGTTTTTACACAAGGAGGAAGTGTAACAGCAGGCAATTCTTCTCAGACCTCTGATGGGGCTGCCTTTACAGTGGTAATGAGTGAGCGGCTGATGAAACAACTGGAGTTGCAACCCATAGGCCGCCTTGTAAATTGCGCCTGCGCGGGAGTAGATCCACGCATAATGGGCATAGGCCCAATAAAGGCAATACCCAAGGTATTGAAACAGGCAGGAATGACTCTGGATGATATAGACCTGATAGAACTGAATGAAGCCTTTGCATCGCAGTCACTGGCTGTAATCCGCACCCTTGGGCTAAACGATGATAAAGTAAACATAAACGGAGGTGCCATAGCTCTGGGGCATCCATTAGGATGCACCGGGGCCAAGTTGACCATTCAAATACTTAACGACCTGAAACGCCTTAACAAGAAGTACGGTATAGTCACAGCGTGCATTGGCGGCGGGCAAGGAATAGCCGGAATTATTGAGCGGTGTTAAACACATTGCAGGCATCTTTCATAGAATTGTTAATGTTTGAAATATTTACAATACGATCAGGGAAATAGAAAACACCTTTCGTACCACTGAAAACAGATCTGGATCTACGGCCTGTATACCATAAAAAAGATAAGTCCGCAATGGCACACCTCCATTGGGGTTTATTGGCATATTGGTTGGTAAACACAGTCAGCCATCAACTGAAAAGTAAAAACATCAATAGTACCTGGACAGAAATCGTGCGAATTGCAAATACCCAAAAAGTAATAACCACATCGGGACAAAACACTTATGATCAAATCATAAGTGTACGAAAATGCTCCGAGCCCAATAAACCGCTAAAAACAATTTATGATATTCTTAAAAGCGACTACCGACCCTTCAGAAAAAGAAAATCTGTAGTACACAAACCGACCCTCAAAAAAATTAAAACTCAACAAACACGGGCTTTAACACCGTTATAGCTGCAATATGGGTTAAAAAGGCCAAAAATATTATTCTATCCACTTAGCATTAATGTACAAGGGTATTTACTTTGTTAGGTATCTTTGCATCCGCAATAATTTTCCGGAAAAATTTGTTACAATGATTTTGAAACCATTTGATCTGTCTGAAGCCCTTAAAATCGCCAACCTTGACCCCAGACTTTTAGCAATAGCCGATAAGGTGCAGCACAGGGAGCGCATTACTGAGGAGGAAGGTTTGTTGCTTTTCGAAAAGGGAGAACTGGGTTTCGTAGGGGCATTGGCCAATCATATTGCATCAGATTTGCACGGTGGCAAAGTCTACTTCAATCGCAATTTTCATATCGAACCTACCAATGTCTGTGTGTTTACCTGCAACTTCTGCTCCTACAGCCGGCTGTATAAACACCGTGATGATGGCTGGGAACTGGGCATGGAAGAAATGCTGGATATTGTGCGCAAATATGACGGGCAACCGGTAACTGAAGTGCATATTGTAGGTGGTGTTCACCCTAAAATGAACCTGGAATTCTTTTGCGAATTGCTGAGTAAAATAAGAGCGCATCGTCCCGGTTTACATATAAAAGGATTTACTGCTGTTGAACTGGATTATATGATCCGCAAGGCAAAACTGAGCATTGAGGAAGGTATGCAAAAGTTGCGCGATGCCGGCCTGCAATCACTACCAGGTGGCGGCGCCGAGATCTTCGACGCTGAAGTCAGGAACGTTATTTGTCCCGACAAGGTGGATGCTGATGGTTGGTTGCACATTCACGAAACGGCCCATAAATTGGGCATGCATTCCAACGCCACCATGCTTTATGGACATGTAGAAAAATACAAACATCTCATTGCCCATATGAGCCGTCTTCGCCAGTCGCAGGACAGGACAGGTGGTTACAATTGCTTTATTCCGCTTAAATTCAGAAATGGGGACAATGATATGTCTCACATATCCGAAACATCAATAATAGAAGACCTGCGTCTGTATGCCATCTCCCGAATATTCATGGACAACTTCCGCAACCTGAAAGCATACTGGCCAATGCTGGGCAGGCAGACCGCCCAGTTGACCCTTGCTTTTGGCGTTAATGATCTGGATGGAACCATTGATGATACAACGAAAATTTATTCCATGGCAGGTGCCGAAGAACAAACCCCCTCTTTATCCACCGAGCAGCTCTGCGATATGATCCATGCAGTTGGCCGTATACCCGTGGAGAGAGACACTTTGTACAATGAAATAAAGATTTATCAGGAAGAGAGCGCCCTTTAGTCAATGCAGGTTAACAAATTCTGATTAAATTGTTATTTTTGCGTGAAATTCAACCGCATGAAATACCTTTTTAATACATACTGCCAACTCAGCTCTTTATTCCTTGCTCTTTTTGTTTTTGGCTTTTCCTTTAACAGCCAGGCACAAATAACCGGCACTATGCAGGTTTGTACTTCCGGTACAACAACTCTGTCGGATACTGCAGCAGGTGGCGTATGGAGTAGCAGTGATACTGTTGTTGCCATTATTGATTCAAATACAGGAGTAGTTACCGGAATTACTCCGGGTATAGTTACTATATCCCATGATGTTTCAGGAATAATATCTACAACTTCAGTTACCGTCAACCCCACCCCTGCTCCTATTTCCGGCCCCGATTACTTCCATTGCCCTGGTGGAGCCTCTTCAATTTATGTTGAGTCTATAACAGGAGGTACCTGGTCTTCCTCTGATACAGCAGTTGCAACCATGGATTCACTTACTGGTATTGTCACTCCTATTTCTTTAGGCGCAATAAATATTACCTATACGTTGACTGGCGGTTGTTATGTAACAAAGTCAATCAGCAACCTGATACCTTCTTTAATTATTACCGGCCCTGATTCAATGTGTGAGGGCACTTCTGCCACTTGTAGCTGGCTTCCTGAATGCATCTGGTTCAGCAGCGATCCATTGGTTGCCCCTATCGATTCTTTTTCGGGATCAGTAACCGGTTTAAGCACAGGTTCAGCTACAATCTATGCATCTATGGGACCAGGCTGTACTGTTTCTAAAATAGTAACAGTAAATCCGTTACCATATGCTGGCTATATAAGTGGCCCATCAGTCATCTGTCTTGATTCTTCCATAACCCTGACCGAATCTACAACTGGTGGCTCGTGGAGTGAGCTCAATGCCAATGCAACCGTTCTTGGAGGTATTGTAACCGGAGTAACTGCAGGTGCAGATACCATTATTTACACAGTAATAAATAGTTGCGGCTCAGCTAGTGCATCCGCCATTGTAAACGCATTCCCTTCACCCGATGCAGGAACTATTACCGGACTTGCAGAGGTTTGTGAAAGTTCTACTATCACTTTATCCGATACTTCAGCAGGTGGTATCTGGAGCAGCGGAACACCAGGTACTGCGACTGTCAGCACCTCAGGATTAGTAACCGGTGTTGCTGCAGGTACTGTAACCATTACTTATACCTCAATCACTGGTTGCGGTTCAGCATTTGTTACCAATACTATTACCGTTAATCCACTCCCCTACACGGCAGGCATCACTGGACTCTCATCCGTTTGTATTGGTTCGTCCATCACCTTATCCGATGTTACTCCGGGTGGTATCTGGCTTGCCTACAACGGCAATGCAACAATAGTTTCCGGTCTTTTGACTGGTGTTGCCGCCGGTGCCGATACCATCAATTATGTTGTAACCAATATGTGCGGCTCTGCAGTAGCCAGCAAGATTATTACTATAATTCCATTCCCGGTTGCTCCACCTATTTCAGGTTTAAGCAGCGTTTGCGAAACTGCAACTATCTTACTTACCGATAGCATCTCTGGCGGCACATGGTACAGCATGTATGGTAATGCCACAATCTCCGGTGGCCTGGTTACCGGCATTTACCATGGTTATGATACCATTACCTATACCGTAACCAATGCATGTGGTTTCGCGGTTACCACTAAGGCAATAACTGTTAATCCTGCTCCATTCGCGGGCAATATTACCGGCGCAAACATAGTTTGTATCGGCAGCACCCTCACCTTAACCGACACAACAACAGGTGGTATCTGGAGCAGCAGCAATGGTAATGCTACAATTGCTTCAGGACTGGTTACCGGTGTTACAGTCGGCACTGATTCTATCAGATATTCAGTAACAAATGTTTGCGGCACTGCCACTACCTCCAAAGTAATTAGCATAAATCCCCTGCCTGTTGCCTTTACAATTACCGGTGGAGGTGGTGTTTGCGCTGGAAGTGCGGGCGTATCAATTGGCCTGAATGGCAGTGAGCCATGGCTGAATTATCAGTTATACAGAAGCTCAACCGCCGTAGGCGCTCCAGTAGCGGGTACAGGCGCAACGCTCGACTTTGGTTTGTTTACTACATTTGGCAGCTACACTATAAGGGCCAACAGCACCGCTACCGGTTGCAGCAATAACATGACCGGCTCCGACTCTGTTTATTCCAAATCTCCTGTTGTCCCCGCTGTTACAATTACGGCAGCCCAGGGCACACACATCATGGTTGGCACTTACGACACTCTGACTGCCAATGTAACTTCAGGTGGCCTTGCGCCTGCTTACCAATGGTACATCAATGGCAACCCTGTTTATAGCGCTACCAATCGTAAATACTACAGTAATTCTTTCTTCAACGGAGACTCAGTGGCCTGTGTTGTAACCAATAGCGATGACTGTGGAACAAGTTCTTCAGGGCACATTATCATTACCACTTACTCAACAGGTATTGAAACCATTGCTGCTCCATCATCTTTGTCATTGTATCCTAATCCTAATAAAGGCACTTTTTCGTTCGCGCTTAACTCTGCTGTAAATGAACCAGTTCATGTTAGTGTTACCAACCTTTTAGGCCAAAAATTGAAGGATCTGATCGTCAATACAAATACACTTACACAGATCTCTTTAGAAGCATCCGCAGGCATCTATTTCATCACTGCTGAAACTACTAACGGAAGCTTAAAAGCAAAATTCATCGTTGAGTAACCCATCAGAACCAACCATATGGGTAAGGCTGCTATCGATTGTTTTTCTGAAGTAACTTCAGGAATAAACAGTGTATCGGGTGTAATTCCCGCCCAGCGGGCATTACACAAAAAAGGGTTTTCATTTTCCAATAAACCATTTGATCAACAACTGCCCATATGGGATCATATCTGGAATGAATCAGGCACTTACAAGGCCATGCTGCATGCCTATCTTTTTATTGAAAAACACCTCAGCAAAAAGGATCTGCATGATACTCTGTGGAAAACCTCACGTACCTGGCAGGATAAAATAACCGATTGGGGACTTTGCGATGCACTCGCGAAAATCAATTCACGTATACTTGTAACCTATCCGGATAAGGTATACCGGCAACTGGCAATCTGGAATAAATCCACCGATTTGTGGAAACGAAGGCAGTCAGTTGTAAGCATGTTGTACTTCAGCCGCACAAAAAAAATATACCTGCCATTTGAGAAAATCGCGGCACTGGTCACTCCCCTGCTGCATGATGAAGAATACTATGTTCAGAAAGGTGTTGGTTGGACCCTGAGAGAAATGCATACCGTTTACCCTGAAGCTACACTACCCTATTTACAAAAGCATATCAACGATATCAGCGCTATCGCTTTCACAATAGCCATTGAGAAAATGAATGATGCTGAAAAGAAATCATTGAAATTAATAAGAACAGGCAGAAAGCAAGCTAAAAAAGCAGCATACTCTTCCTGATTATTTCCACACACTCTTCCGTCTGTTCTCTGGTTATGAGTAATGGTGGTGCAAAACGAATACGGTCGCCGTGTGTTGGTTTGGCTATTAGCCCGTTTTTCTTCATTTCAAGGCATATGGCCCATGCTGCATCCTTGTCAGGATGATCGATTACAATAGCATTAAACAAACCCTTACCTCTCACAACAGATATATGCTCATGCCCTATAGCCCTTAACCCCTGCCTGAAATATTTACCAAGTTCCAGAGAGTTTTCAGCCATTTGCTCGTCCACCAATACCTGCAACGAAGTCATGGCCACCTTACATGCCAGCGGATTGCCGCCATAAGTAGATCCATGTTCACCCGGCTTGATGGTATCCATAATACAGTTGTCAGCCAATACAGCCGATACAGGCATTGTGCCACCTGATAAAGCCTTTCCCAGTATAAGAATATCAGGTCTTACATTTTCATGATCACAGGCCAGCATCCTGCCTGTACGTGCCAAACCGGTCTGTATCTCATCGGCCATAAACAACACATTGGCATCCTTACACACTTTCGCGGCAGCAGCCAGATAGCCTTCATCAGGCACAATTACACCTGCTTCACCCTGTATTGGCTCAACCAGGAATCCTACTACATTGCTATCCTCAAGCGCCAGTTTAAGCGCCGGAATATCATTATAAGGAATTACATCAAACCCCGGAGTAAACGGACCAAAATCCCTTTTCGAACTATCATCGGTACTGTAAGATATTACACTGATTGTACGCCCGTGAAAATTATTGGCACAGGTTATGATCTTTGCTTTATTCTTGTCTACGCCCTTTACCTCATACCCCCATCTCCTGGCCAATTTCAATGCTGTCTCAACCCCTTCCACCCCTGTATTCATGGGCAACACTTTGTCATACCCAAAGAAGCGGGTAATAAATTCTTCATACTCCCCCAGCACATCATTATGAAAAGCCCGTGAGGTAAGGGTGAGCCTTTGAGCCTGCTCAATAAAGGTTTCAATGATCCTCGGATGGCAATGCCCCTGGTTAATTGCTGAGTAACCCGAAAGGAAATCATAATACCGGTTGTCGTCAACATCCCATACAAATACACCCTTACCCCTGGTAAGCACCACAGGTAATGGGTGGTAATTATGAGCACCATACATCTCTTCTTTTTCAAGAAAGTAATTGGTCAGCGGCGACAATTCGTTGATTACTGGCATACTGCAAAATTAGGGTATTGCCTGCATACAAATAACTGACAATTGTCATTTTATAAAATTCACTCTTTAGATTATACTCTGGCCGGGGTAAAAAACGACATTTTTTTCATCAAAGAATTGGAATTTGAGTGTCATTAAACTTTTCGGTTTTTCCTTGTGCTGTGTGTTTATTGTTTCAAAGAAAGAATTAAACAGCTCACTATTCGCAGATTTTACGCCTTGCAAAACATGCCTTCGCTAAAGCTATGGCAGTTAATAACATGCCTTCGCTAAAGCTATGGCAGTTAATAAAAGAAAAATAACTACGTCAAAAAGCAACCTTTATTTCCTTACAAGCCCTAAGTGAGATTTTTGTAATTTACATCTGCAATTATATAATTCCGTTTACAACAGACCAAAGTAATTTTGCACTGGTGAAGATTCATTCAATGCTAAATTCAATTACAACCTGATCGTGAACTATATCCCTTACAGGATGCTGTTTGCAACAACCGCAATAGAACCATGCCAACAATATGGCTATATATGGGGGCTCGATTATTGTTACTATCATTCAACAATCAAAGACAAATATTATGGCAGTATGTCCTTTAGCTATTGGCGATCAAATTACAAGCAGTGGCATATCAATGACAATTCAACAAATCAGTCTTGAAACGTGCATTTGTGATTGTATTTACTATGATACATGTTTAAAGAAATTCAGAGCAATAAGCATTGCACATTCCTGCTATATCTGTAAATCCCTGCAAAAAATCAGGTAAACAAAACAGGCTGTTTTTGCTACCCTTTTTCTATTTGCATATCTTTTAGGTTTCCAAACCATAAGAGCAGCACACCGACCTGCAGTTCAAAAATTGTCCAGACATCATGACTTTTGATAAGCTCAGCAGCAATGCCGGGCTTTTTTGTTTTAATTTATGTGTATTTTTGTAAAAATAATATATTATGAAGGGTGTGAGTTATCTGACAAATGAGCTGAACCAAAAACAAGCAGTAGTGATTGAAATGAGTACTCTGGAAAACTACACGCATGAACTGGAAGATCTTTTGGATGGCCTTATTGCCGAATCGCGCAAAAACGATGAGAAGGTGCCGTTAAAAGATGTTATCAGCAACCTTAAAAAATCAGGTAAGCTGAAATGAAACGCTACGAAGTTGTTACACATATGAGCTGGAAGATCTTTTGGATGGCATAATTAGGGTCATAGATATAGTTATTCCTCTATTGCCTCAATGCCAAGTTGCTAAGCTCGCTCAATTCCTTCTTTCATCGCTTTAACTTGTTCAGGTGAATGTCCTTGCCAAATGGTAATCTCTCCGACAACCCTAAATGGATGTTGTGACCGAAAAGACATTGTTGGATTGCCCTGAAATTTTTTGTCCGTTAAATTCGGGTCATCTTCAATTGGTCCGGTTGGTTCTACTAAATAAATTCTTTCAGGGCCCTCCCCTATGGCAAGTTCAGCCCCCCAAATAGCGGCATCCAAGGTTGCTGTCAGGTAGATAAATTTAGCATTCTTTCTTTGGCCATAGTTGGAGTTAAGACCTATTTCGATTGAGCTTCCAATCTTCAGGTCTGCCTTTGTACCGTGAAAGTATGTCTGAGCAAAAGTACTTGGGGCCGCTATAGTCAATGAATTTCCATTTTTACTTATTTCCACTGCCATATTATGAGGTGTGAGTAATGCTTATATCAAAGGAGACTTCTATTATACAGCTAAATTAGGGCATTAACTTATCTGATTCCTTTTCCAGTTGTTATGTCAAGTCCCGCCATGTATTTGCCGGTTTTTGCTAACTGTTTTTATTCCCCTGGTAGCAAAATGCAAAGCAGCAATTTTAATGTCTTGCATTGTTGGATGACTGATATGTATCATGCCACAGGGCTAAATATTAACGTACTTTGTAATGAATTTCACATTGTAAATCAATAAAAAATGAAAAATCTAATTGTGCTTGCGTTAAGTTCCATTGTTTTGATTTCCTGTAACAATGCAACAAAGGCACCTGCATCTTCCGGATCTGAGCAGGAAAATGCCAGAGTAAAAACAATTGAGAATATGAAGACCGCCTACGTGGGTGAAAGAACTGCCACTGCCAAGTATGCAGCATTTTCAGTTAAAGCCGAACAGGAAGGACTTCATCACGTTGCAATATTATACAATGCGGTATCAGCCGCCGAGAATATCCATTCTATAAACCATAAAACGGTAATAGAAGATGCAGGTGGTACCGTTGCCGAAGTAAAACCTGTATATACTGTTAAGACAACAAAAGAAAACCTGCATGATGATATAGAAGGTGAGGCATATGAAGCCCAAAGTATGTATCCTGATTTTCTTAAAACCGCCGCAACCGCCAGCAATGAACCTGCTTTATTAAGCCTGAATTATGCCATGAAAACGGAAAGGAAACATAAAGCCTTTTTCGAACAAGCCTTAGGGGATATAAACAGTAACACATTGGGTAGTTTACCTGCAGCCTATTTTGTTTGCCCGGAATGTGGCAATACCTATACTGCTGTACCAAAACATTGCGACTTTTCCTTAACGGAAGGAAGTAAATTTATCAGGTTTGAATAAAAACGTTAAAAAAAACAGTTCTGCTTTCATCAGATTTATTACATGGCCAGAAAAATTATTTCATATTGCTGAATAATAACGAAATGGAAAAAGAAAATTCGGGTTCACTTTCGAGGGTTGTCAAGTATCTGCAGGCAACTTTCATTATAATTTTACTGCTCTACTTTGCAAAAGCTCTGTTCATACCATTGTTTTTTGGTTTGCTATTAGCAATTATACTCTACCCTGTTTGTAAATGGTTTGAGTCCCGGAATTGGCCACGAAGTCTTACCATAGCCCTGCTTTTGGCCGCGGTCAGCCTTTTATTTACTACCCTTTTATGGATGCTGGGATATGAGATGAATTTGTTTATAAAAGACATCCCCAAAGTCATGGATAGAATAACTCAATTTACACCCCATCTCAGAAAATGGATAGAAGGAACATTGGGAGTACAACAAAGTCAGCAAGACAATTGGATGGATAAAATGGGAGCAAATGCGGTGAATGGGATTACGAGTTATTTTGCAGGAGCATTAAATGCCACTATCTCAACAGTTTTCTTTCTGATAATGGTACCTATTTATGCCGCATTGTTTCTTTATCACCGGGGCACATTTGTGAAATTTCTGGGGATGATAGTTAGCTTAAAAAGCAAAGAAAAACTACCGGTTATTCTTAGCCAGAGTATACACAGCTACTTCAACTACATAAAAGGCACATTCTATGTTTATTTCATTGTAGGTGTACTAAACAGTATTGGCCTGCTGGCCCTGGGTATCGACCATGCAATTTTATATGGTATGGTCACCTCATTTATGATGGTAATCCCCTATGTAGGTATCCTGATAAGCGCTGCACTACCGGTTTCCGTGGCTTTAATAACCAAAGATTCGGCATGGTATGCAGTAGGCGTTGTGTCTATTTTTGTCTTTATACAATATCTGGAATCCAACGTGATATTCCCACGAATAGTGGGGCAGCAACTTAATTTAAGTACATGGGCTACACTGGTTGCGATAATAATAGGAACACTGCTTTGGGGAATCTCCGGCATGATATTATTCACTCCGTTTGCCGCAATCCTGAAAATTGTGTCTGACAATATAGATGAATTAAAACCGCTAAACGTTCTCCTGAACAGAGATTATGGCTATAAAAGCAAGAACAAACCTGGCAAATAGCCATAATTATCTAAACATTTCAATACAGAGATTTTATTATGGATGAAAGTTGCTGCTGCATATTGGCACTTCGATGTCGCTCAATAAATCAGCTCAATGTTACTACGTTATAAACACCTCTACCCTTTTCAGGCTCAGCAGCAATGCCGGGCTTTTTGTTTGGGAAAGGAATTCGTATTTTTGAAATAAAACAATCCGGAAACCATGAAGTTGTCTGTAAAACCCATCACTGCTGTTTTATTATTTGCTCTGTTCTGCCTGCAAGCATGCTCACCCAAAATGAGTACCACACTCACAAACACTCATTATGATAAGGTAAAAAATAATACCAGCTATGCAGTTCTGCCCTACGGCAGTGTAACTATGCCAGGGGAATGGATAGCAGGTAAATATTTTCAACCGGCACATCAGCAATGGTTCCGCAATAAAGATTCAGTGGCAGTGTCCATTTCCTTTGGTACTGCAAACAAAATGGAATTTTATAAGGAAGGATTAAATGGGTTTGCCTTTGCAATGGCATTTTATGAGTGGGAGGCAAAATACGAATCAGAACATCTGAGGCAAAAGATACAAATCATAGAAGCGGATAGCGCAAACAATTATGTAATAGCTAAGGTTTACAGCGATTCGGTGACCACGATAGCGTTGTATGGTGGCAGGGAATGCGCCTGTAAAGAAGGAGCTTTCCAACACTACACGATAAGCAGCAGAAAAACCGGTGATGCTGAACAGGTAAAATTTCTACAGGATATTTACCTGAAAAGGTAAACAGTCCATTTAAAACTCAACAATAATTCGCTTCTATTTACCCATTATGAATATTGAGGTTGCCGAACAACAATACGACCACTTCTTGTAACATTGTGCTTTTCCTGCGCTGCGACAATATTTTTCTCTATGGTCAGTCGGGCCATCAGGTAGCTAAGTGTTGACTCGGCTCCCTGATTAAGATTAACATAGGATTCCTCAAGGCCATCATAACATCCACCTGTGCAAGGATTGTAAATTACCTGATGTAAGTGGTTGTTTCCTAAAAACCAGCTAAAACCATTCCGCAGCTTATCTGCATAAACCTGATCTCCAAATACTTCATTGAATTTGTCGAGAGCCAGGATGGTATAGGCTATTTCGATGGGTTGCTCCCCACCTGCCGGTGGTTGTTCTTTTTCATTTCCTCTTATCAACCAGTATTTGTTGGAAATAGCTTTAATGTTGTTACAGGTAAAGGTTTTCGACAACAGAAAATCAAACGATGATTTAGCTATGTCTTTATATTCCCGATCACCAATTGCCAGCCAGGCACACAACATGGCCTCCGACAACAAGCTGTTACCATAGGTAAGATAACTTTCAAACCAGTTCCATTTTTCAATTGCCTCATGTTTGTACATCTGAACCAATCTGTTAGCAAATAGCATAATCAATGCTTTGCAGTAGAAATCCTCCCTGCTGATATTGTAGTAATACAACCCCTTAATTATGAAGGCCATTGCCCGGGTGGAATGTACCCTGCCGATTTCAACCAAAGCATTTTTAAACATTACTTCAGCTTCCTGCACAAGGTCAGAAGGCAGAATTTCAGCCATAGAAACAAGATAACCGAGCGCCCATATCGCCCTGCCATTTGAATCGGCAAGATTTGAATAGTCATTCTGGTTAGTAAAATCCTTGTCTTCATCTACGTAATTCAGAAAATGACCATCGGGTTGCTGACAGTATTTTATGAATGAAAGGTAAGTGTTTATGTATGTTACAGATTCAGCTTCTTTCGTTAATTCGAAATGCTGACATAGGGAGATCATTGCTCTCGCATTATCATCCAATGTATAGCCCGATTTGATATCCGGTTGATTCAATTGTGAAAACTGGATAATACCAAAACCGGTTGTCATCTTTTTCAGGTGATCAAAATTAATTTCGGGTATGCTATAATTAAGAGAAACAGGAATGATACTATTTTTTTCAAATAATAAAGCATGTGCAATTGCCGCATTTTCCCAAGCGGTCGAGGCCATTCGGTGCAGCCCGTTTGAAATCATATTCTTCCTCTTTTGCTCATCACCTAACACTATATTTACCGCTTCTGATAGTTGCTTCGGGCTATTAAAGTCAACTATTAATCCGGCATCTTGACCTAACACTTCACGGGCGTGCGGAATAGGCGTTGAAATAACCGGGCATCCGCAACTTATTGCGTATGAAAATGTGCCGCTAACCGCTTGATGCGGATCTTTGGAGGTAAATAAATAAATATCAGTCAACTGCAAGTATTCAAGCAAGACAGGCAGCGGCAAAAAACGGTTTATAAAACGGACATTATTATTTAACCGCAACTCATCGACTTTAGCAATAAGCATGTCCCGGTATTTTTCCCCTTCATTCTTTACAACAGTTGGATGCGTCTTACCAATAATAAGAAAGAGAACTGATTGGTCTTTTTCAATTATTGCAGGTAAAGCATCCAAAGTCGTTTCAATACTTTTACCGGAACTTAATAAACCAAAAGTGGAAAGTACTTTTCTACCGGCCAGTTGATATTTCTGTTTCAAAAATAATTTGTCGGCATGAGGTACCAGGTGCGTGCCATGTGGAATAACTGCAATCTTTGCCGGGGATATCTCATATTCGCTTGCCAGTATCTCTGCCGAGGAATTGGTCATAACGATTATACATTGTGCTACATCTGCTATTTGTGCCACAGAGGATTTCAGTATTGCCTCAGGATTGGGAAGTATGGTATGAAATACCACAATTACAGGCTTGGCAATTGTCATTAAAAACTCCCTGAATTTCGGCTCATTATTCCTGAACAACCCGAATTCATGTTGTATCAAAACAATTCTGATTGCAGCATCATTATTGATGCAACCGGCAATATTATCGAACTCCGTAGCATCATCTGTGTTGAGTGTATATTTTACATTTTCCGGATAGGCATGTTGTTCCGTCTCAGATTCAAGTGCGCAGACACTTATCCTGAATGAGTTATTGAATCTGTTATTTAATGCAACAATGAGATCCTGAGAATAAGTAGCTATACCACATTCCCTGGGAGGGTAAGTGGTAAGGAATAAAATCCCGGGAGGTATATGGTTACTTGTTTCATTACCCGCGTTTCCGCCTAAAATACTAATCCACGATCCTAGAGTACCACTATTTATAGCCTTGTTTGCTTCAACATTCATGTTATAGCTTGTTTTCCAACAATTCGGTTAATAATATTTGCAGGTTAACTGATGCGCAAGCGATCTGTTCATCGGCGGCGCCGTAATAAATATATAATGTACCGTCATGCTCAATTGCACCTGTAGGGAAACATACATTATTCACTTCGCCTATCAGTTCCCATTTAAAATCCGGCTGAAATAATGGATATGGCAGTCGTGCAATTTCTTTCTGCGGGTTTTCCAGATCCAACAACGAAGCACATGCAGAATAAACATAACCATCAAGAGTATCATGCACTCCATGATAGATCAACAACCAACCATAATCTGTTCTTATCGGAGGGCATCCGCCACCTATATAACTTACTTCATGCTCATACTTTGCAGTCAATACAATGTTTTCCTCAAAGTGTTGGAAATAATTGTTCCAGAATTCAGGCGTTAGTTCTGTTAGCTCTGTTATTGATGCGATTTGAATGTCGGGTTTTATCCTATGCAGGAAATACATTTTTCCATTTATTCTGCCAGGAAAAAAAATCACATTCTTATCCCACATCAGCGCCTTAGAGCCATCTTTCTCCACCAGCGGACCAACCGCATTATATCGCAGGTATTTTTCATTGATTGCACAGTTTGGCCCTACAAGTTGGGAAAACTTGTCATAGCTTACCAGAGGTACAATCAAACCCTTCTTTTCAAAATGAACTAAATCGGGAGTTAATGCTAATGCACCAAGCGCATTAACACCATCATATGCCGTATAGGTGAGATAGTACAAATCGTCGATCTTTACGATCCGGGGATCTTCAATGCCATGAGATTCATATGGGAACTCGGGAACAAGGACGGGTGTATCATGACGCTCTGTTACAAGCAGCGGGCCCTTTAATTTGCAATAACCTATGCTTGAAAAATTACCCTTACGCACTGCCCTGTAAAACAAGTGTATGAATTCACCATCATCGATAGCAGCGGGATTTAATACGCCTTCATTTTCAAAACCAAAACCTGTCTTCAGTAATACCACACCTTCCTTTCTGATTTCTAGCATTATTTGGAGTATTAAACTCTATGAAATAAGTAAATAACGGCAGAGACCATTCAACTGATTCCCTTCATGTAAAGGTGCTTGTTTAGCTGAGGCTTATCATTACACCCAAAATCGTTTGAATTACATATTTCACACGTTTCCAGATTATACATTAAAATAGCGAGGTATTCACCCAAACAATCAAGAACAGAAGTAGTAAAATGGAGCAGATGCCGATAATTCAGAATTAGCTGAGGCAATGTTTGAAAGTTGTCCGGTTCCCCTAATTATAAAAACCTGAAAACCAATGTTATCAGTTTTCATTGCTACACCTGACAGTTGATTTGGTAGAATTTCACAACGGTAGGATGGCATTAAATGGCCCAAAACAGTTAATTTAACACCCTACAAATTAACAACATGAATCCTAAGGTTGATTTTTATTTTAGCAAAGCCCAAAAGTGGCAGCAAGAAATGGAGCAATTGAGAAATATCGTACTCGATTGTGGGTTGACTGAAGAACTGAAGTGGGGTTGCCCCTGCTATACACTACAGAAGAGCAACATTGTATTAATACATGCGTTTAAAGAATACTGCGCATTGCTATTTTTCAAAGGTGCACTATTAAAAGACAGCAAGGGTATTCTGATTCAGCAAACGGAAAATGTGCAGGCAGGCCGACAGGTTAGGTTTACCAATAGCCAGGAAATAGTAAAAATGAGCGGCATTCTGAAAGCATATATCCGCGAAGCCATTGAAGTGGAAAAGGCAGGATTGAAAGTGCCTTTAAAAAAGACTTCGGAATATACTATTCCGGAAGAATTTAAAAATAAAACAGACAATAGCCCTGCCTTGAAAAACGCTTTCGAGGCTCTGACACCCGGACGGCAAAGAGCCTACCTGTTTTATTTTGGCCAACCCAAGCAATCAAAAACCAGGGAGGCCCGGATTGAAAAATACCTGCAACACATCCTCAACGGAAAGGGATTGGATGATTAGAATAGGAATCAGAGGTATGTATTTACAAAATCATCAAAATAGCAACCTATGTTTTATGAGTTTTTATAGCTTTGTAATACACCCTCAAATGAATAGGACACTATGATGCTAAAACGGAACGGATCAATCGCCTACCTGGAAGGGATAAGGGGCATTGCTGCATTCGGGGTATTTCTCAATCACTTCTGCCTTGCGTTTTATAATGCCTATTATACCCAGAAACCCGAAAAATCGCATCTTGATGGCCTGGAAATAGATTATACTCACTCTGCATTCAGCTTCCTGAACAACGGAGGCTATTGTGTAGCCATATTTTTTGTGCTCAGTGGGTTTGTGCTGAGCCGCAAGTACTTCCGGTCTGATGATCTGGAAGTTGCCATATCAGGATTGCAAAGGCGTTTTATCAGGCTCTACATCCCTATTGCTTTTACTTTGATTATTTCCTTCATTCTATTATCAAACCACTGGTACTTTAATGAGGAAGCCAGCCGCATTACCCTCTCCGGGTGGTTTATCAAGCAATGGCATTTCCTTGAAGTTGGCAAACGGTTCTGGGCAAGCCTCACCTATGGAACCATGTTTTATGGCGATGCCAGTTTTGATACTTGTCTCTGGACAATATCCTATGAATTCTATGGATCACTTTTTGTGTATGCATTCCTTGTATTTACTCATTTTACTCCCCGGTACAGGATGCACATGATGGTGCTGGCCATGTGGTATTTCTACATAATGAACAGTCCATTTTATATGGCCTTTGTAATGGGAATGACCTTGTGCTACACTGAAAAGTGGGTCGAAAAACTAAATACCAAAATCACAACGGTAGTTGCCTTTGTATTACTGTTCATGAGCCTGACATTGGGCACAGTTGCTTTCTGCAGCACATTCCCCGACACGTGGCAGGCGAATATAAAAAACAACATATGGGATTACACCCCATGGTGTCTTCCTGTTGCGGCCTACTTCCTGGTGCTGGCTTACATTTTGTCGCCATTTCTGCAAAAAACCTTAAGCATTCTGCCATTCAGGTTCCTGGGCTTCATATCCTTTTCGCTATACCTGCTGCACCCTATACTTATAGGTTCATTCAGCGCAGGCCTGTTCCTGCAATTATATGAGACCTATGGATATAACCAAAGTGCGCTTATTGTTTTCATTTCCACCATCGCGCTGCTGCTACCAGTGTCATGGCTAATGGCTAAGTATGTAGATCAGTTTGGCATACGGCTGGCAAAGAAGGTATATGAGTATGTTAAAAGGCCAGTGCTGGCAGTAGCCGAAAATAAATCAACCGGCAACATTAAGTGAGTACGGTAATGTATTGCCGGGATTATTTTGTAAATTACTTACAAATAAGAGGCTATGAGGAAATACCTGTTTGCTTTTTTTCTACTAATAAGCAGTCCACTATTTGCCCAGACCTATCCTGTAATACATGAAAGCAGACCAAGGATCATGATCGATTCTGCAAGGTTTGCCTGGCTTACTGCTAATTTAAGCGCCGGGGATTGTGGTGTAACTTATAATCAGGTGGTAACCGCATATACAGCCAACTGGATTACAGATCCGCAATTGTACCAGGTAGGTTCAGACACAACAATATGGACATGGGACTGGGCGGATAAATGGGCTATGGACCAGGTATTACTCACCGCCGTGATATACAGGTTAGGACATAACCCGCTTCAAAAGACCCGGTGCCAGTATATTATTGATCATTTTATTATGCTTGCCGATAGCGCCAACTTCGCCACCATGTCATGGTATCCTGAAGAAACTTTGCTGCGCACTATGAGTGATGCCGGAGATGTGCTTATGGACTGGTTGTATGATTCCATTCCTGTGCCAAAGCGGCAACAATTCATGAGGGCCATTTATAAAACCAACAGGGAATTCATGAACAAATATGTATTGTCGTCGTCGGGCACTGCATATGTTGGCAGCCATAATGACCTTAACTGCGTGATGACCATGCAAAATGCACTTACGCTATTTAATGGTGATGGTTTGACTATCCCGGAAAAGGATACAGTACTGCAATGGTATGATACACTTTACAACAAATGGACACTTAAATTCTTCCCTGTATATGGCTACTATAGAGGAAATGATGGTGGCTGGAATTGGTCTGGCGCCTACTCTATGTGGAGCCTGGTAGACCAGTTCAAGCTGTTTGATAATATGCTCATTGGTACCGGGAAAAATTTCTATACTGATCTGCCATGGGTTAAAAATTCCATTAATCAGTACTGGTATCTTATGCAACCCAACAATAATTGTATTAATTGGGGCGATGGAGGTACAAATATGACCGGGGATATTGTTACCTACAGGCACTCAGTAATATTCAACGACCCGAGAAGCAACTGGCTGGCGCAATACTTTACACAACCGGCAATGCTTACATGGACCATGCCTATCTTCTGGAAACTGGTTTACCGCGACTTTAATGCACCTGTTGTTTCCAAACCATCACCCCCTCTTGACTGGCAGGCAGTGCATGCAGGACTATCGGAAAGCCGGACTTCATGGGATAGCAGTGCAGCCTTGGTTTGGTTTTACAATGCTTACAGCAAGAAAAACAATCATGAACATAACGACAATAACACGTTCAGTATATTCAAAAATGCCCCATTGATCATTGATGCAGGCGACTACGATTCTTATGGTTCAAGCCACTGGTACAACTATTACACCCGTACCATAGCCCATAATACCCTTTGTGTGTTTGATTCAACAGACCATTACTTTTATTACGGCACGGTTCCGGTAAGTAATGATGGTGGCCAGCATCCGTCAAATACGCTTATATCGTACAGCGATATTTTTGCATCACAAAACCAGAAAGGTATCTGGCTAAAATGGGCCTCAGGCAACAACTATTGTTATAATATCGCAGAGGCGGCAATGGCCTATGACACAGCAAAACTGGACCGCTATGTGAGAAGAGTGCTTTTTGATAAACCCGATCATGTGATCGTGCTGGATCATATTCATCTGAAGAATATAGCCACCCGACAACGCGATGCCAGTTTTATACTTCATTTCACCAATGAGCCATCAATAAGCGGAAGTTTGCTGACTAGTGATGTACCCGGACATATCGAAAAATTCAATGGCAAAGATTACCTGGCGCAAAGCGGGAAAGGCAATGTAGCTGTACGCACTTTACTTCCTGAGTTATCCAACACTACAAGGATTGGCGGTACCGGCTATGAATATTGGGTAAACGGGTTAAACTACCCTCCCACCGGCACATTGGATACCATCTACCAGACACCCGGAAAATGGCGTATAGAAGTACGGCCAAACAGCGTTACCGACAGCCTACTGTTTTTGCACACAATAAAGATCGGTGACAGCGCCAATGTATCCGTTGCGGGTGGCGTGGGGCAGCAAAACAATTTCAGCATTGGCATAGACTGGGATAATGCTCTATATTACTTCTGCAAAACCGGTGATACTTTATGCAATTACCACATCATGGACAATATTCCCGGAGGCCGGACAGTAATGGTAAAAGCTTTTGACCTTTATAAAAACACCCTTTATGATATTGTTGTAAATGGAGTAGTCAATACAACCGGAACGACAGATACTAATGGCACTTTGATACATCCGGTGATATTGCCATCAGGAAACTGCAAGGTGGAAATACTTCGCGACCGCACCATAGCAACAACTATTGAGACAAATAATAGTAAGTACAAAATATACCCCAACCCCGCTCACAATGAACTTACTATAACCTATAACGGAATAATTACTACAGTGTCGGTATACAACCTGTCAGGCCAAAAAGTATACGATGGCAATTTCAATGCAGGCAAAGTAAAGATCAGTCTGGGTGATTTGCCGGATGGTTTCTATTTGATTAAGATAAATAATGATGAAATACGCAGGTTTTTAATACAGCACCAATAAAAAAGCAATAGAAATAACAAGCAAATTTTCAGGATTAACAAGATAAATATTATCCTACATATTAATTTAGTAAAAGAGGAGGCACAAAAAAGCACAATAAGGGTTACCTCACTGTGCTGAATTTATAAACCTAAACCAAAAAAAACTACTTGACTGAAAATCACTTCAGTTTACTAAAACACTACAGATCAATACGGGTGGAATGGTGCGGCTTCACATGCCCTACAGCACTATGCACATGACTTGTAGCATAGATGGCTGAATTATGATGATCATGTTTACTCACTACATTGCATTCGGCAACCAAAATTTCTGTGCCTTCCTCTCTATAACTTTCTGAACCCGCTGCATCAACCAGTATGTCCTGCACCTCTGGCTTAAGACTGTTTTCTTGCATATGCATAAAATAAATTAAGTGGCTTTGAATGAATTTCCTTACAAAAGTAGACCAGCCGGCTTAAAGGCTAAATGATTACCGTCAGTCAATTATATGATATATATAATAGCAATTCATGGGCGCATTGCTACAAAAACAGCTAATCCCCGGCATATACACGGGGATTAGCAAATCGATATGTAACCTGGCCTCAGTTCATCAATCCAAGGCTCTCTTCAATTGTCTTTATTTTTGCTTCAGCATCAGCCCGTTTCTTTCTTTCATTTTCAATTATTTCCGGCTTGGCATTCTGCACAAATTTTTCATTTTTCAGCTTTTTGTCTACACTCTCGATAAAGCCTTTCAGATATACAATGTCTTTCTCCATCTGTTGCTTCTGTACAGTAGTATCAACAGTAACAGCGGTAGCCTCAATGTATAATTTATCAGTTTGAACAACCAGGGAGATACATCCGGGTTTAGCTTCGGTTGTAAAACCAATTGTCTCGGCATTAACCTGCCTGCGGAGTATATCCTGCACACCCTCATAAAATGAATGATGGCTGGTATCTATCCAAAGTCTGATAGTATCCTTAGGTTTAAGCTGGTTCTTTATCCGGGTGTCTCTTACGGCGGTTATCAGTTCCTGTAGCATTACCCCACCCTTCAGAACGGCGCCATCAGGAGTTTGAGATACTGCCAGTTGCCTGATGATCAAATCGTCGCCAGGCTGGCGTTCTGCAAGAATATGATAGATTTCCTCAGTTATAAATGGCAGGTATGGATGCAGCAATTGTAAAAGCTGCTCATAAATGGCAATTGTGCGCTGATATACATGCGAGGAAACAGGCTGATCCATAGGAGGCTTCACCCATTCCAGGTACCAGGAGCAGAAGTCGTTCCAAATAAGTGAATAAATGGTTTTCAATCCTTCACTCAATCTGAATTCGGCAATCATTTCTGTTATCTCCAATGACACCATCGCAAGCCGTGCTTCCATCCAGGTAATAGCAAAGAGTACCTTACTATCATCCATTCCGTCAACACAACGGCTCTCCCACCCTTTTACGAGCTTCATGGCGTTCCACATTTTATTGCAGAAATTACGCCCCTGTTCCAACTGGCTTTCATCGAACAACAGGTCATTGCCCGCAGGCGAAGAAATCATTACACTAAAGCGAACCGCATCGGCGCCAGAGTCTTCAATCATTTGCAGCAGGTCGGGAGAATTACCTAGTGATTTGCTCATTTTCCTCCCCTGCTTATCCCGAACAATACCGGTAAAATAAACCTTATCGAAAGGCTTCTTACCCATAAATTCAAAGCCGGCCATGATCATACGTGCCACCCAAAAGAAAATGATCTCGGGAGCGGTTACCAATGTATTACCCGGATAATAATAAGCCAGGTCTTTGTTATCGGGATTTTTATTCCAGTCGAACACCTCCATTGGCCATAACCAACTGCTGAACCATGTATCCAATACATCTTCATCCTGTCTCAGTACCGGCTGTTTTGCCGCCAGTTCAGGCTTTTTGGCTTCGTATTGATCATGAGCGGCCTCACTGGTTTTTGCCACATAAAATCCTCCCTCGGTATCATAATAGGCCGGTATGCGCTGACCCCACCAAAGCTGACGGCTAATGCACCAATCCTTGATATTGCCCATCCAGTGCTTGTAGGTGTTCTTGAATTTTGCAGGGTGAAATTCCACCTCATCATTCATTACCACATCCAATGCAGGTTTGGATAATTCCTGCATATTGCACCACCACTGCAGACTAAGCCTGGGTTCTATAACCACATCGGTGCGCTCACTAAAGCCTACCTGGTTAATATAATCTTCTTCTTTTACAACCGCACCAATTGCCTTCAGGTCTTCAATGATTTTCTTTCTTACTGCAAACCTGTCCTGGCCAATATAGAGCTGGGCAGCTTCACTCATGGTACCGTCATCATTCAATGTATCTACCACCGGCAAACCATGCTTCAGACCCAGATTGTAGTCATTAATATCGTGGGCGGGCGTAACCTTAAGCGCACCAGTACCGAATTCCTTATCTATATAATCATCAAAAATGACCGGTACCCGCCTGTTGATAAGCGGAATAAAACAGTACATTCCTTTAAGATGTGCATAGCGCTCATCATCAGGATGCACACATACGCCGGTATCGCCCAGTATTGTTTCAGGTCTTACTGTGGCTATGGTAATATACTCTTCCTTGTCTGTATCCAGTTTATAACGCACATAATACAACTTGGAATTGGTTTGCCTGTGTATTACTTCCTCATCGCTGAGGGCAGTCTTGGCCTTAGGATCCCAGTTGATCATTTTTACACCACGGTATATAAGGCCTTTCTCGAAAAGCTCTACAAAAACCCTGATAACAGCAGCATAATAATCATCATTCATGGTAAAATCTGTACGGTCCCAATCGAGGGCGCATCCTAATTTCTCCAGTTGTTTCAATATGATACCGCCATATTTCTCCTTCCATTCCCATGCATACTTCAGGAACTCATCGCGGGGCAAAGTCTTTTTATCAATTCCACGATCGCGCAGCATACCCACTACCTTAGCCTCGGTGGCTATAGATGCATGGTCGGTGCCGGGCACCCAGCAGGTATTGTAACCCATCATTTTAGCACGGCGAATCAGGATATCCTGCACTGTGTTATTAAGGGCGTGTCCCATGTGCAACACACCGGTCACATTGGGTGGTGGTATAACAATTGTATAAGGAGGACGCTCATCAGGTGTACTTTTAAAATAACCCGAGCTGTTCCAATGAGCATACCACTTCCGGTCGGCTTCGTTGTGCTGAAAATTCTTTGTAGGTTCCATAATGCTGGCAATCAATAATTAAAAGTTATATGGCGCAATAAGTCTTTATCAGCTTAATGCCCCTGTGCCCCCAAATCGGGTGGGCTTCCTTACCCCATTCAGTAGCCCATTGAATAGCTATTTCCTGTGGTGTTTTATTGGCAGCTTCGCTGGCTGCAAGTAATGCGAAGGTTCCGTTGACGGGATCATTATATAATTTCCGGACCTCATTGACCAGGTCCTCTTCCAGGCGACCATATTGCTCATTGGCGCAATTGATAATACCCAGACGGTTGATATAAAAATCGGGCAGATAAATAATGCCGCGGTCTCTGAGTAATTTATAATCTTCGTCGAACAAGCCTAACTGGTTGTTGGCGGCGCCCACCACATACTTGCATTTTAGCGTAGGTATAGTATTGCTGTTTAAAATTCCACCAATGGCGCAGGGTGCAAAAATATCGCACTCAGCAGCATAAATCTCAGCAGGGGTATTTACTACAGCCACCTTAGCTGCATACATACCGTTTTTGTAGTTCTTTATTGCATTGCAGGCATCGGCATCATAATCGAAAATAACAAGGCTGCCACCACTATCCAACACATATTCAGCCAGAGGCCCGCCTACATTTCCTACACCCTGAATTGCAACGGTAAGACCAGAAAGATCGTCCTGGCCCTTGTAATGTTTAATTGTAGCCAATTGCGCATTGAATACCCCTTCAGCAGTCCAGTGGCTTGGGTTGCTGCTACCGCCTACAGATGCCGGCAGACAAGTAACAAACCTACAGGTAGAAAGTATGTTTTGCATATCTTCAGGTGTAGTATTCATATCCTCGGCAGCTATATAAGGCCCACCCAGACTTGCCACGAACCTGCCATAGTTTTTAAACAGCGTAGTTCTTAATTCAGGATGCGTATATACTTTTTTCCCATCAGCATTGCGGGTTCCGCCGTTCACCATATCGAACTGGGCTGCATTAACAGGCACGATCAGGGCCTTACCACCACCCCACCAAATCTTAGAGATGGCATTTTTGTCGGTCATACCTTTACTTAGCCTAAGGCCATCCCTTATTGCTCCTCCAATCTCTTCATAGTCTTTATACTTAAGCCTGGTGCCACCCTGCCCCTGACCTCTTACTGTGCTATGCACAAACACCATAAAGAAACACCTGGTCTCTGAATCGAGCTTGATAAAAATACCTTCGTGCTTTCTGTAATCATCCAGTTGAACAATGTCATCGGCCAGTTGCTGAAAAAGGCTATGAGAAGTAACAACTTTATTGTCGATAGTGACAATATAACCATGATCTATACCTGCATTTTGCATTTGTGCTGCAAAATTTTCAGGAGAATTATTCAAAATATTCTGAGTTGCCATAATTGTTAGAAATTAGGGTGTAAAAGTAAGAAACAAAAAGTAACAGGCTGCGTAGATTTTTGTTTTATATTTATTTTCATATACCCATTCAGGCATATAATTTAAGGCAATCTGAAACCATTGATATAAAACAAATAAATAAAGCATTATAACTAAAAAAAAACCACGCAGTTGCCCGCATGGTTTTCTTGCATTTACACTTCCCCCCTGATTTTACTCCAATATCACTTTTGCTTCATATTTTCCGCTTTCGGTGACGGCTGATATGAAATACATACCTGCGGCACTGTCCAGTTTCACTTCATTCTTTTTATTGGTAGCAGTTGTAAAGACTTTCACCTTTTCACCGGTAATGGTGGTGATGGTTACTGTAGCCTGCTCCTCTTTACCCGAATTTAAAGTAACTGTAAAATGGCCATCAGTGGCCGGATTTGGAACGATTGCCAGTTCGGTTTGCAATAATTTTGTCTTATCCACACTGAGTTTGTTGCATGCATCAACAGAAAGAACCTGAAGTGCGGATATAGCATTTGCAGTGCCACAATAATTTGTAACTGCATAATTGATTGTAATAATGCCCGCACCAACTCCGGTAGCTACTCCACTTGTCGGGTTTATTGTGGCAATTGCAGAATTACTGCTGCTCCAAACACCGCAACATTTGTCGCTTGCGCAGGTTGTAGTACTACCAAGACAAACAAATGAGCTTGCCGTAATGGTTCCGGCTACAGGTAAAGGATTAACTGTAATCGCCATTGTTGTAGCACAACCTGTAGACAAAGTATAGGTAACTACAGCAGTACCAGCGGCAAGCCCAGTAATATTACCGGCAGTTGCGCCCAAAGAAATAATGCCTGTTGAAGCAGTAGTCCAGGTACCGCCTCCTGATTCATACAATGAATCGGTAACTCCAACACAAAAATTAGCAGACCCTGTAATTGGCACCGGCATTTCGTTAATAATAATACCTGCAGATCTGTAACAACCTGTAAGTAATGTATAGTATATGGTTGCAGTATCAATTGACACCCCGGTAACAACTCCGGTAACAGCATCCACCATAGCAACAAGGTTATTACTGCTACTCCATGAGCCTCCTGTTGTTACATCTGAATACAAGGTATTTTGGCCCTGGCAAACACTTCCGCTCCCTGATATAGCTGCAGGAATCGGGTTAACTGTTACTGTTGCTGTAATATACCCTCCACCTGAATAAAAGTAGGTTATTACAGAAGTTCCGGCCGAAACTCCGGTAACATTACCAGTGGTTCCGATAGTTGCTATCGCGGTCGAAGCGCTGGACCATGTACCACCCAGGGAATCATTAGCCAGTGTGGTCACGGAGCCTACACAGACATCAGTAACACCTGTTATCGTTTGTGCAAAAAGATTCATGGCACACGACATAAACGAGATCAATAAAATATACTTTTTCATTGTTATGATTTTTTTTGTTTAAATAATGATTTTACAAGACCTGATATTGCCATTTTGCAGTGGCAATTGAAGGTTAACCCCTCAACTGCCACCGGCAAATGGTATTATTCCACAACAACCTTGGCTGTATAGATGCCACTTGGTGTTGTAACTGTAATCAGGTAAATTCCCGCTGCTTTTTCTACCAGCACACTGTTTTCCTTATTCGTAACCGTCTGGAAAGTCGAAACAGTTTCACCTACGATATTTGCCACCTTTACAAATGCGGCTTCATCTTTATCACTCTGCAGGTTTACTGTAAAAGTTCCCTGGTTAGGATTTGGAAAAACTTTTAACTGAGCTCCGATTATGACTTCAGAAACGCCATCCCCTCCGTCACGACCTTCTTTATGGCCGCAAGCATCTACAATAAACGCAGTGCTGGAGGCTCTTGTACCACAGGCATTTGCAACTGTATAGATGATACCGCAACCTTCAGTTGGCGGAATGCCACCCCATGAGGAAGTTGAAACTATAGGCGCTGTACCTGTATAAGTAGGTATCAAAACAAATGAGCAGGATGAAAGCCAGCTTCCACCAAAATCAGCTCCGCCCATATTCACTGTAACTCCTAATGCCCCTACACAGAATGAGCCTGGTGTTACTGTAAGCGTACCCGGATTAGGCAGGCCAAGTACATGAAGTGTTTTATATGCTATACAACCTGAAGGACTGGCAACAAATTTCAATGTTACGTATCCTGGACTTAAACCGCTGACATTGGTTGAAGAACCAAGAATTGGAGTATTTGATGCAAAAGGCGTAGCTGGAAGTAATGACCAAACACCTGTTCCACCTAAAGAATTAGTCTCCGGTACGCTACTTGTTGAACTTATGCATATGGTAGATGCTCCGTTTATGACAGGTTGCGGATAAACTGTTATAGGATGGCCAAGACTCCTGCATCCATTTGCATCAGTATAATATACATTTATGTAATTAGGAGTTGTTATTGTACCAGTTGTAGTTATTAGACCTGTACCAGTATTTATAGAAACATGTGGGTTGGCTGGCAGAATACTCCAGGTACCTGTACCAAATGATGATAATATAGTCATCGATACAGTTGTTCCCATACACATTGTTGGAGGACCTGAGATTACAGGCAATGCATTTACTGTAACATTAACCTGTTTGAAACATCCGGTAGCATTAACAGTATAGACAATCATCGAAACACCTGCAGAAAATGTCTGAATAGTCGCCGTAGACGATGTAGAGCTAACAATCACCGCAGGGCCTGATGTCGGACCTGTCCATGTGCCAGGGCTTGGTGAACCGGTCAGGTCATTCAGATATATCAGACCAGCGCATAATGATAAGCCACCTGTAACTGTCGGTGTAGGATTAACTGTAAATGTCCATGTTGCAGGACAGCCTGAAGCTGTGGTATAAGTAAGGGTTGTAGTACCCGGCGTTAAACCTGTAACCGTAGTAGTAGTGCTGGTTGCCGGGAAGATGGATACAATACCCGTTGGATAGCTTGTCCATGTACCGGATGGCGCACCTGTAATACTAATAGTCGCAGGTAACCCCTGGCATACTGAATGCACGCCTGTGATAGGAGGCAACGTATTTACAGATACAGTTGTAGTAGCTGAACGGCTGCCGCAAGCATTATAAACTATATAGGTTATAGTCTGTACTCCCGGGGCAGAACCGGTAAATGTTGTACTTGAGCAATTAGATGTACAACTTAATGAGCCGTATGTAGTACCTGTTAATATCCATGAAGAGAAACTTCCGGCAGGAACGGCCGAACCTGTAAGTGCAGTACTGCCTGGCAGGCATATACTGGTAGGTGGCGTAACCGTAGGAGTTGCAGGGGCGGTCAGTACGCATACAGTAGTTGTGCTGATACAGCCTGATGTATTTGTATAAGATATTGTAGCGCAACATGGTGCTGAAATACCGGTACAAACACCTGTGGCTGCTCCAACAGTAACACACGCAGGATTGCTGCTCGACCATATACCACCGGTACAAGGTGCCGCACTCAAGGTAGTTGTAGTGCCTACGCATACAGTAAGCGTACCTGTAATAGGACATGTGCCTGTTACGGTAACCGTATATACCGAAATACAACCGTTAACTGAAGTGTAGGTAATATTTACCATACCTGCGCTCACACCATGAACTATACCTGTACAACCCACTGTAGCAATTGAAGTACTGCCGCTGCTCCATGGGCATGATGCGGTGCAACTGCTTGATAATGTGATATTGTTACCCACGCATACCGTAGTTGGGCCGCTGATAACACAAGCCGGAAGAGGTGTAGAAGTCACCGAACCTGTCATATTGCTTGTGCAACCTATTTCGTCATTGGTCGCCTTGATTGTATAAGTACAAGGACCGCATTGAGGACCGAAATCAAGCGAACCGCCTGTACCTGCCAATACCGGAGGTACTGCAGTAGAGCCGCAATACAATTGGTAGTTTACACCAACCTGTGAGCAACTAAGACCAACATGAGGACATGATAAACATGGGCCAGGGCAATAAGAACCGCCACCGGTCACTGTACATGCTGTTGGAGCCGCTTCCACTGTAATGGTAATGGTAGTAACGCAACCTATATCAGATACATGCGTAATAATAGCAGTACCACCTGCTACGCCGGTTACAACTCCTGTACAGGAATTAACTGTAGCGATAGCCGTATTATTGCTGCTCCAGGTGCAACCACCACTGCAACTGCTTAACGTTGTAGTACCGCCTACGCAGATATGTTTAGTTCCGGTAATTTCACAACCGTAGCAACAACATGGAACAGGCCTGGTCTGATTAACTAATGAACCTGAATCATGAACAGATTTAACGAAACCCCATGCTTTCAATCCAGCAGAGTTGTCCGTCATACCACCGCCAGGAGTATAATTAAGAACATCAACATTTATATAGTGGATGCCAGCTGATAAATACAGGGTTATTGAAGCCGGAGAATATGCTTGTGCAGTGGAGCAAATAGCAAAACCTCCGGTATATGTAGGAGTAAAAAAGTTAGCCCCCCCATCAATATTTACCGTATATATATAGTTATCGTATGATATATTCAGATTAATAGTTACAGTGTCTCCTTTGCACATCGTGAAAGGCCTCGTCATAACCATACGACAGGTACTACCTGGAATCGTATTAAATGCGGAACTATTAACACAGCTTATCCATTTAGCAGGATGACCGGTGGCGGTTGCAATCCAACAAGGGTTGCCGCTACTGTCTATAACATCTGCACTATTAATACCCTGAACCAATCCGGCCGGCACTTCTAATATACCTACAGTAGAACCGAATGGACAGGAATAGCCAGGCAAGCCAGCAGCGATATCAGGAGTTTCGGAACTAACAACCCATTTGGGATCCCGAACCGGAGCATTACAATTCGTGCCAGGTGCTAACGCTGAGTTTGTAACTGGGTCGTATCCTGTATTAACTGCAATTGAATCTATACAACACGAGGTGGTATCTCTCGGACGGGTGCAAGGCGCCGGTACACTTACCGATACTGTTGCATAACATCCGGGGGCCATCATATAGGTAATTACAGCCGTACATGGTCCTGCAGTTCCCATTGTAACTACGCCAGCGGGGCTTACAGTTGCACACGCAGCATTACTGCTGCTCCATGAGCCGCCTGGTGTTGCATCAGCCAGTGTTGTGGTTGTAGCAGGGCATACAATTGTAGTTGTGCCTGATATTGCCGCAGGTGGCGCTGTAATTGATACAGTTGCACTTCCCAGCATATTATTGGTGCAACCTGTAGTATTATCAGTTGCAACAATGGTATAGGTACATGAAACGCATCTTGGCCCAAAATCCAAAGCGGAACCCGTACCCGGCATTGTACCCATCAGGGTAGTGCCACAATATATTTTGTAAGTGACACCCAATTGAGAACCGTTTAACTGCACATGTGGGCAACCTGAAGAACTATCGCAATAACTGCCGCCACCTGATACATTAAAAACAGTGGGCAGTGGCGCTACAGTAACAGTAACGCTGCCTGTCATGGTATTGGTACAGCCTGTTGTAGCATCAGTTGCTACTACAGTGTAGGTGCAAGGTGTACAGAAAAGACCGAAGCTGATGGCCGCGCCTGTACCAGCTACCGGTGATCCTACCGGTGTTGTACCGCAATACAACTGGTAATTAATGCCAAGTGAAGAGCAACTTAAGCCGATAGGTACTCCGGTAGATCCGGCACAGCAAATGCCACCACCGGTTAAGGTGCATGCCGGTGGTAATGGCCATACGGTTACGGTTGCACTTCCGGTCATGGTGCGGGTGCAAAGAGTTGTAGGGTCAGTTGCTACAATAGTATAAGTACCGGCAGCACACTGTGGTCCAAAATCAATGGCTGAACCAGTGCCTGGATTAATAGTTGTTGTTGCAATGCCATTTTTATATAGTTGGTAACTGATGCCAGACTGGCTACAGTTTAGCAACACATGAGGGCATGGGCTACCAACACAATAACCACCGCCACCGGAAACAATACATGCAGGCGGTAAAGGATTTACAGTTACAGTTGCTGTAGTATAGCAACCTGTAGATAATGTGTAGGTTACTGTGCCGGTGCAGGGTGCTGTAAGCCCTGAAACAACACCTGTTGCAGCATTTATGGAAACACAGGGGCTACCTCCGCTCCATACACCACCACCGGGAGTGCATGTCAGTGTAGACGTTGATCCCTGGCAAATGACCAAGGTACCGGCAATAGCTGCAGGTAATGCATAAACACATACAGTAGCAGTACTGTAACAACCCGTGGGCAATGTATAAGTAATATTAGCGCAGCAGGGAGCTGAAACGCCTGTACAGACACCGGTTGAGGCGTTAACAGTAACACATGCAGGATTACTGCTGCTCCAGGTACCACCTGCAGTAGCATCAGACAGCGTTGTTGTGTAACCCAGGCAAACATTCATAGTGCCGGTAATTGCAGCCGGTGTTGCATTAACAGTTACAGGATGTACCGTGTACCCACATGCAGCATTGCCATAACTGATAGTGGCCACACACGGCGCCGATACCCCCGTCACTACTCCTGTTGGGCTTACACTTGCACAGGCAGAATTACTACTGCTCCATGTGCTGCCGGCTGATATATCCAACAACGTAATTGCAGATCCGGTACATACCACTGAAGGCCCGGTGATTGCAGCCGGAGTGGCGTATACTGTAACCGGATAAGTCACGAAACCACCACCTGAAAAATTATAGGTGATAAAATCAACACCTGCCGAGATCCCGGTTACTAATCCTGAACTGGATCCGATTGTAGCTATAGCTACATTGTTGCTTGCCCAGGTACCACCCGTTGTACTGTCGGACAAGGTAATCGTCGATCCGACGCATACCGAAGTCGGACCATATATTGTTGTGGGTGGTAGAGCATAAGCGCTCAGTGCGCTTAAGTAAAACACAAGTAATAAAATAATGTTTTTCATTTTTTTGTTTTTAATGGTTATAAATATTCAGTGAATTGCACGCTGCCTTAACAGCATTATTTTCTGATCATTCAGGGATCATCGAGGGCTATGTACATTTGTTTTTTCATAATCGCATGTATTTAATTGTTCCTTTCCTTATGTGCCGGCAAGGCTCTTTTGTAATGGTTAATTGTGGATTGGGATTCAGTGAAAAGCCTGTGTATTGCCGCATGATTTTTTTACTCCCAAACAACGATGTAAAGGTGGCACAGACGGCATCCGTGAGAAAGAGTCGTTGAACTGAATCTGATTAATAAACCGACGGTAATTTTTCTACCGTTGTTTAACGGTTTTTATACCGTCGTTAAGCGGTGCTGATTTTTGGCTTTCAGGCCGGAATCCGCTGCTGTAGCCGCTTTCACATAATCCAATTTTCAAATAACATTAATGAAATATATGCAGGGATAAGGGGAATAACATTTAGACATATTATTTTTCCAACCATTCAATGGTGTAAAAAAATAATTCAAAATGAAATTCCGGCGGAAAGAATAAGGATGCACAACAAAATTATTTCGGCTAATCAACCAGAGTATATTATATGGATCTCTTGGTTTAAAGAGAGCATTTTATTGCTGATTGATATTTCATTAATTAGAACAAATGACAGGAAACAGCAAAAAAGAGGAGAAAAGAGCTTTTTAACCCAAATTGGTTAATAAATTAACGGTGCCTGAAATACCGTTGATTAACGGTACCGTAACCGCTATTTAACGGAATTTGATTTCTTCCGAAAATCAGCGGTTTTCAATGATGATGCGGATTGCAGCTATTTATTATTACTAATTGTAAAATAAAAGACGTTTCATACTAAAAGAAGTTCAAATCTATTTATACTTTAGTGAAGGAAATCATTGTTAACAACTAAAAACAACTAAAAATGAAACGACTATCCGGTTTAACGGCAGTGTTACTAGTAACAAATTTTTTGACTTTAACAGTTTTATTCTGGGGATGTGGTAGCACTCCATGTCCCCCTACTCCATGTGCAGGCAATTGCTATAGTTTAGTTTGTACACCATCTCCGCAGTTTAATGCACGCATTGCTTATCAGATGGTTAGTAATTATCGGATGAATCATTGGAAAATCATAAATAATTATTGTGAGCCATTTAAAAGTTCTGATGCCATGGCAACCACTTCTCCTGATGATCCATCGGTAGTTAATGACGCTAGATCGGCATGGTTTAATTTGGATACACTTAAACAGTTCATCAATACTATTGAATCACTTACATGCATTAAAGATACATCATGCGATCATCCATTGAAGTTAGGTATAAGAATTTACTATGCAGAATACCCTTTATCTGCAGATTCACTACATATAAATTATGGAATTACGGATGGTCAATATGCAGGCATGCATACATTATTGATGATCCCAACATATGATAATGGTTTACATGATGTTGATTTTGATCCATATTCATTTTATGGATCAAACTGTAGTTTTAAATCAGTTTTTGATTTACTAACTCCGATATGTGCATTACCTCCAACAACATCAGTAAATGCCAGAAATCATGGTGGATTGATCCCTCCTCCATATAGATTTACGGATGATTGGAATAATAGTGGGGCCACTTTTATGAAATTTGTCGATTTTGTTAATGACAATGTGGACCCTCTTGCCTCATTACAAGGACCTAATCGCAAACCGTATTAGCATATTATTATGATGCCACTTCCAATAAGTACGCCTGTAGCAATACTAGATGCTTTTGAAGCAATAGCAGCTTTTGCGGGGCTTATTTATTGGAAAAAAGTAAAAAACAATTACTTTAAATGGCTATCAATTTACCTAATATACATATTTCTTGCTGACTTTTCAGGACCAATTATTGATAGCTTAGGAATTAACAATACCAAGTATTATAATTATTTTGTAATACCAGAAGAATTCCTGTTTTTTTTCTGCTTATTCCATAAAAATTTTGAGAAAAGCGAATATAAAGGATTGCCGATACTATGCATGGGAATATATTTTATTAGTCTAATGGCAGATGTCTTTTATTTTTCAAAACATCAGTTCTTTTTTGACTCTATCTCTTATAGTATTGGCAATCTTTTATTATTAATACTTATCCTGCTTTTCTTTATACAATTAATCAATAACGATGAAGTCCTAACCTTTCAGAAAAACATGATGTTCTGGATTTGCGTTGGTTTATTAGTGTATTTCCTCGGTAGCTTTCCGTATTATGGACTAAGAAATACTTTTATAGCTAAATATCATAATTTACATGAAATTTACTACTATATTACAAACGCATTGGATTGCTTTATGTACCTTATGTTTACATTCAGTTTTATATGGGGGAAACCGAATTTAAAATCTTCACAGTCATCATCAGCCTGATACTGCTGGTATTTATTGTTGGAATAATCGTATTCTTTCTAAAGTACCATCAGCGCAAGTTGATCAGTGAAAGGGAAAAGGCATTGCTGCGCGAACAGCATGTACAGGATCTGCTTAACTCAAAACTGGAGATACAGCAGCAAACTATGCAGGATATAGGGCGGGAGATACATGATAATGTAGGGCAGTTGCTTACTGTTGCTTCTATCTCGGCCTACCAGATGGCCTATGATAACGTATGCCCCAGCCAGAACGACAGGGTATCGGATATTGGCAAGATCATAGATCGGTCACTGGCCGAATTGCGCAGCCTCTCCCGAAACCTGACCGATGAAAAAGCTGAAATGGCCGACCTGGCAGATCAGGTTAAAAACGATATTGAGCGCATCAATGCTCTGAATGTGTGCAATGTGACCATGGAGTATAATGAACTGGATTTTATGCTCTCCAACATCACCAAGAATTTCATTCTGCGCATTGTACAGGAGTTTATGCAAAACAGCCTTAAACATGCCGGGTGCAGGAACATAGTGCTGCAGTTCAACTATCAGCCCATTGGCCTGGCTATACATCTGCACGACGATGGCGCAGGTTTCGATATGCAAGCTTATAGTAAGATACCCGACCATGGCATAGGCCTCAGCAACATGAAAAAAAGAGCCGAGATGATAGGCGCCGATTTTACATTCAACAGCGTTATTAATACGGGCACTTCGCTCGATATTTTAATTCCTGCATCAAAATTAAATTTCTCGTAGCATGAATTACAGCCTGGTAATAGTTGATGATCACAATATGGTTTCGATGGCATTGGCTAATGTCATCAACAACTTCCCAAATTATTCGGTGCTCTATACGGTAGAACACGGCAAGGCGCTCATCGAAAAATTCCAGACAGCAAAAAATATTCCTGATATAGTGCTGCTGGATATTGCCATGCCTGTTATGGATGGATTTGCAACCGCCCAATGGATCAAGAAAAACCACCCGGAGGTTCTGATTATTGCCCTATCTATGCAGAATGACGATGTATCGCTGATAAGAATGGTAAAGGCCGGAGCCAAGGGTTACCTGCTTAAAAACAATCGTCCGGAGCATTTGCAGGTTGCCCTCGATGAACTCACCTCCAGGGGGCATTACTTTCCCGACTGGGCAGCCAGCAAGATATTTATGAATATGGGCGATGAAAAAGTTCACAGTCCTGTAAATATCACTTTTACCGAAAGAGAACTGGAGTTCCTGCGCTATTGTTCCAAGGAGTTATCCTACCGCGAAATTGCAGAAAAGATGATCTGCAGCAGTCGAACGGTAGAGGGATACCGCGATGCCCTGTTCGAAAAACTTGGGCTTAAAACAAGGGTTGGACTTGCGGTATACGCCATAAAAAGCGGTATTGAGCACATAGATGCATCAAGGACTAATCTTACCTGATATGGTGATCTAAAGCTGCTACCAGAACATCATTGCCACAGCATTTATCAGCCACGCCAGAACATTGAGCGAAAACATAGCTATGGCATGCCACCTTACCTGGTTGTTGTAAGTGGGTATCGTCCTGCCATCCGGCAATATGGTCTTGGCGCCCAGTATCAATCCGCCTATAATAATTCCATAGAGTCCGGGCAGGAACCATACGCCCCTGTTTTTCACCATATCGAACTGGTAGCTGGTAAAGATGAGCACAATATTGACGAGGCCTGATGCATAACCAATGCCTATCAGCGAAAAATTAATTGATTTTCTTTCGGCGAGCTGGTGCATATGCTCCTCCTGCTTCAGCTCTATTTCGGCGGGCTGAATGTTTGCACCCCGGTGAGCCAGCAGCGCCAGTGCAATATTGTAGTTGTCAGCGCCCCACTCTTCCGGCCTGGCCAAAATATCCTTCAGTTCATCAACCGATAGCTCAAAAAGCGGATGAGCGGGGTCGATATCATTATAGGCAATACTCCCTGATTTTATGAGTATCTCATTGGCTTTCTTAAAATCAGCCAGCTTTATCCTCAGCACAATATTATCATCATAAGCAGTGCCGGCCAATACGGGGTCCAGTGTTTTCTGGCTATTGCCTATTTCTGTACCTATGCCCTCTTTCTCCAGGCTGGCAGCCACCTTCCGTGCCTCATCCCGGCTTGGAAACGACCGGTAAGTAATAAATTCTTCGGACATACACTAAACCATTTGAACGCTGAAGGTAATAATGTTAGCAATTCTTAATGATTTTTATTATTTGCCCTTCTGCTACTTACCTTACCAAATATCATGCACACATCAAAACCAATAACCGAACTAATGGTGTTTAAATTCGAGTACAGACCGAAAGAAAGGCCAAATCCACTGCCCCAAACCCATTCCAGGGTAGGCTCCAATACAATACCTGTAACATAATCTTTATGGAAAGAATATGAATAATAGTTCCCCATGATTGATTGATGAAGTTGATAGTCTGTGGGTGTACTAACGGAGCCTTCTGTAAGGCCTCCCTTAGCGGTAAATCTCAAATAATGGTATCTCGTAAAAAAGACTTTGCCATAAGATATTCCATATACTGATAATGACTGAGGAGATGAGTAACCATCCATAATTGAGTTACCCCATTGAAAGTCGGCAGGGGCATTTGGCGCCATTCGTTCTGTGAAATAATAGTTCAATGAAATAATATTGTTATTGCAGAATATGGCATTTATCGCTGCTTTTTCTATACGAAAATTTCCATTTCCACTACCTAACTCTCCATAGATATATGGTTCATTTGATTGCGCGGCGGTATAATTACTACATAAAAATATTAGCGCCGCTACAAATACCAATGTAAATACCTTAGGATAAGATTTCATTATTTTTGAATTAATCCAGTGAAAACCATAGCAGGAATATTTTTCATAGTCTTGAATTTTCACAAAACTAACTCCTGATATCCAAAAAACATTTGACATTTATCAATTTATTGCACAGAGGTACAAGCCCGGCGGGATACAATATATAGCTCTATTATCCCCAAAAAAAATGGCCACCCGAAGGCAGCCATTCTCAAAATGCAAGCAGTTAAAATTATGCGTTATTTTCTTCAGTAGTTTCGGCAGCAGTATCTGTAGTAGTTTCAGCAGCCGGAGTTGTTGTTGGTTCAGCACCCTTCTTGGCAGCGCCAGAACTTCTGCGGCTACGACGGGTTTTCTTGGCTGCAGCACCTTCAGCATCCTTACCGTAGATTTCGTTGAAATCAACCAGTTCGATCATTGCCATATCAGAAGCATCTCCCATACGGCGTGGCAACTTGATGATACGTAAATAACCTCCCGGACGGTCAGCAACTTTATCTCCTATAACACCAAACAATTCCTTAATGGCTTCTTTATCCTGCAGGTAGCTGAATACAGTACGACGATTGTGCATAGTATCGTTCTTGCTACGAGTGATGATTGGCTCAGCATATACACGTAATGACTTGGCTTTAGCCAGAGTAGTAGTGATACGCTTGTGCTCAATAAGCTGACAAGTAAGATTTGAAAGCAGTGCCGCGCGATGTTCGTAAGTGCGGCTTAAATTTTTGATTTTGTCTCCGTGACGCATAAATTTGTTTTTTTAATGCCTCATACCGTGGTCAGGGAATTATGAGGTAGTGATGAAAATCCAACACCAGATTCCAATACTGATGTTTTGTTTGTTTAATAAATTAAAGAGTCGAAATTCACAATCCTGAGATTTGGAATTTCGACTCTTTGGAATTACACTTAATCTTCTCCTCTGCGGAATTTATTGATGTCCATTCCGAAATGCAAGCCACGCTCGTGAAGAACCTGCTCAATTTCAGAAAGTGACTTCTGTCCGAAATTACGGAACTTCATCAGTTCTTCCTGTGTATATTGTACCAGTTCGCTCAATGAGTTGATCTTGGCAGCTTTCAGACAGTTGAATGCACGTACAGAAAGTTCGAGATCTTCCAATGGTGTATTCAGCACCTTACGCACCAATAATGTTTCTTCATCAACGATGGTTTCTTTCTCTTCACGCTTGGTATCCAGAGAAATATTTTCATCGGTAATGATCATCAGGTGCTGGATCAGGATGCGGGAAGCTTCTTTAACAGCTTCTTCAGGATGGATAGTACCATCCGTATTTACTTCCATGATCAGTTTTTCGAAGTCGGTGCGCTGTTCAACGCGGGTATTTTCAATCGTATATTTTACGTTCCTGATAGGAGTGTAAATAGAATCGATAGCTATAAGCCCAAGAGGCGCATCCAAAGGACGGTTTTCTTCAGCAGGTACATAGCCACGGCCCTTTCCTATGTGCAGTTCCATCTGGAAACCAGCTCCGGGATGGAGGTTGCAAATAATCAGGTCAGGATTCATAACCTGGAAGTTAGGCAATGATTCGCCTATCATTCCGGCAGTAAAAATTTCCTTACCCTTAATATTGAGATCGATTTTTTCTCCGGCGAAGTCAGAAGTATCACCAATTGCTTTAAGACGAACCTGTTTAAGGTTCAGTATTATTTCCGTAACATCTTCAAGCACACCCTTCAGCGTAGCAAACTCATGATCTGCTCCAGGAATCCTGATGGCGGTGATCGCATAACCTTCCAGAGAGGAAAGCAATACGCGGCGTAATGCATTGCCGATAGTAACACCGTATCCTGGTTCCAGGGGGCGGAATTCGAACTGCGCTTCAAATTCAGTTGTCTTCTGAAGTGCTATCTTGTCCGGTTTTTGGAAATTCAATATGGCCATATTGATTTATTATTTTTTTTGATTGTGATGCAAATTATTTTACTTCTTAAATCCACCTGCTTATATCAACAGTTTGGTTGGCATCAGCCAACCAAAACAAATATTACTTAGAATACAACTCAACGATAAGCTGTTCCTTAATATTTTCAGGAACTGCTTCACGCTCAGGATGCGCCAGGTAAGTACCCTTCATATCCTTTTCATTCCATTCTACCCAGTTGATCCTTGTGTTCTTTCCACGGATCATTCCTGTTACTGTTACATTCGCTTTACTCTTTGGCTTAAGTTCTATTACATCACCTGGCTTAAGCGTGAAAGATGGGATATTCACCACTTCACCATTCACCATAAGATGCTTGTGCGATACAAGTTGGCGTGCGGCAGGGCGTGTTGGCGCGATACCCATACGGTAAACTGTATTGTCAAGACGGGCTTCAAGTAATTTAATAAGGTTCTCACCGGTTGCTCCCTTCAGGCGGGCAGCCTCTACGTAAGTGTTTGCAAACTGCTTTTCAAGAAGGCCATAAGTATACTTGGCTTTCTGTTTTTCTTTCAACTGCACCGCATATTCGCTTGCTGTTTTGCGTTTGCGGGTCGGGCCATGCTGGCCTGGAGGATTGCTGTTCTTTCCGAGGCTTTTGCCTGATCCGAGGATCGGCTCACCGAAGATACGGCATATCCTGTTTTTGGGTCCTGTGTAACGTGCCATTACGATTTTTTGTTTTTAGCTGCCCCGTCTCCTTTAAAAATCGTAAAATCCGATCCGGAACAGCCTGATTAAGAAAATTGTTAATTGATTTATTATAAAGACAGCCGATGTAAACCGGTATCTGCCAGCTAAACTATACCCTGCGTTTCTTTGGAGGACGACAGCCATTGTGTGGCAGAGGAGTTACATCCTTGATAGATGTTACTTCTATTCCTGCATTATTCAATGCACGGATAGCGCCCTCACGGCCTGAACCTGGTCCTTTTACATACACATCAGCCCTTTTCATACCTGCATCGCTGGCAACCTTAGCACAATCCTGTGCAGCAGTCTGTGCAGCGTATGGAGTATTTTTCTTAGAGCCACGGAAACCCATCTTACCGGCAGAAGACCAGGAGATAACCTGACCAGCCTTATTGGTAATGCTGATGATGATGTTGTTGAAGGTTGCATTTACATGCACATCTCCATGTGTGTCGATCTTTACGATCCTTTTTTTGGCAACTGCCTTTGCAGAAGCCTGTTGTGTTTTTGCCATTTTTGTTTTTAAATAAGGTAGTCCACTAATTGTTAAAAAATTAATCAGGTAATCGGTTAACTGAATTACTCATTTAACCTTTTGCCTTTTTAACTTCCTGCACCACTCCTCCCCGTTACACCTGTGCGGATCCGGCAGCGGCGCTAAGAATTATTTCTTAGGTGCCTTCTTCTTACCGGCAACTGTCTTACGCTTGCCTTTACGGGTACGACTGTTAGTACGTGTGCGCTGACCACGTAAAGGCAAACCTTTACGATGACGAACACCGCGATAACATGCGATATCCATGAGGCGTTTGATGTTCATCTGAACTTCAGAGCGCAACTGGCCTTCAACTTTAAATTCGGCATTGATGATATTACGAATAGCTGTTTGCTCTACGTCGTCCCATTCAAATGCTTTTTTGTCATAATTTACTCCTGCCTTGTCAAGAATGTAACGGGCAGTACTATTACCTATACCGAAAATATAAGTGAGCGCAATCTCACCACGTTTGTTCTTCGGAAGATCAATACCAGCTATACGAGCCATGAAAAACTAAAAATTAAAAATTAAAAATTAAAAATGATTTTATCCCTGCCTTTGTTTAAAACGAGGATTCTTTTTGTTGATGATGTACAACTTTCCTTTACGGCGAACGATCTTACAATCAACGCTACGCTTCTTTATTGATGCCCTTACTTTCATGACTATGTTTTATTTACTTTTTAAACTAATTATTTTACATAATACCTTCCATACAGAAAGCCCCTCGCGGGGTATCGGGGTGGTTATTTATACCGGTAAATGATCCGGCCACGGCTCAGATCATAAGGGCTCATTTCCACACCTACCTTATCTCCAGGCAATATCCGGATGTAATGCATACGCATCTTTCCGGAAATTGTTGCAAGAATTTCATGTCCATTCTCTAATCGAACGCGGAACATAGCATTTGACAATGCTTCAACTATCGTACCGTCCTGCTTGATTAATGATTGTTTGGCCATATTTTTAAAGGACTGCAAAGGTAGGGAAATCTTTTTATTTAAAAAAAATATCTGAAAATAAAATTGGATTACTATTTTATTTCAGATTTCTCATAGACATAATGAAAATACACCATGCTATTTGGAAGGGGGAAAATCCTTTTATTAAATCAATTTGACTCCTTATGTTCAAAGGATCAGAAGGTAATAGTCCGATCAAATATCGAATTAAACGCATATCTATTACATAACAAATAAACTGTTCACTTTGCTCCGGATAATGAAATTGCCTTCTCTCCTTTCGTAAGTAATAAAGAACGCGGTAAATGTACTCAATATTTCACTTCCATTCAAAAAGTACTGCAGCAAAAAACAAGAACACAAGGCACAAAAAAATCCCTGCCAGTTGTTTGGATTGGCAGGGAAAAATTCTCTCTTGGCAAAATACCATTCTAAAAGATAAGGACTGCGGCAAAGCAGCTTAATATTATTAAATTTACAGGGGCTGTAAAACTATCAGGGAATACCCTTCATTAAGAAGGGCGTTATTCTCAGAACAAATGTTAGTACCCTGTAAACATATTTTTTTTAACAATGAAAATCATGCAATTTAATTGACCATGAATTTAGCGGCAGCAAACCGCTCATCATTAAACATTTTAATTATATACAATCCTGATTTAAGACCTAGCCCATCGATATGGATAACAGGGTGCGCATCGTTTATCATCAAATAATCCTTATAAACTAATCTCCCCATCAGATCATACAATTGAAGATAATAATAAGCTTGTGCATACCCCAGGCATGAAATTGAGATATTGTTGGAAGTACTGTTCCCAAGCACCTCAAGTTGTAAAGCATCTCTGTTGACATCACTGATTTGTAATCGGGAGGTGGATGTATTTACATTATCCAGATACCAGATACTACCGGCGGAAGTTGTGGAAATGTATCTGAAGGCGATATAAAAAGGCACAGCAGCCCAGGGAGTAAGATTAGCCTGATGGGTAACCCAGTCGGAAGAGTCTGCATTACCAAATAATGGAGCCAATGCAGGAGTAAGAATAGTGGCCAGCCCACCCGAATCCGGGGTAATTCCATTGTGTGTTAATTCTACATCCAACTTAGCTCCGAAGTGCAAATTGGTTGTTTTGGTGTCAAACTGCAGGTAAACATTGCCTGTATAACTCCGCAGATCCAGAGCCGGAGAAATCAGGTAAGATGTATCTGTATGAGGGCTGCTTCCCCAGGTACCTGTACATGCAATACCTGGCGTTTGTGTGCCTACTGTGTTTGGCCTGCCATTTGTAGGGGTACAGGTCCATTCACCCTGAGGCATTGTGGCTGCAATTGGATTGAACTTTGACCAATCTCCCGGGAAACCGGTAGATAATACACATTTGACATCAAAGTTCTCATGCAATGATGTTACCTGACAAAAAGCAACACCTCCCATAAAAACAGATAAAACGGATAACACAAATTTTTTCATGAATGGCTAAATTAATATCGATAAATAGTTTTTACCTGACAAATACTTTTGTAAACCCTGAAACGGACTCATTGCCCAGTTTAAGAATATAAACCCCTGGATTTAGATTCAATCCTTTCAGTTCTATTTCTGATGCAATATCCTTTATTTCCAGCATATTCTTATAAACAATTCTTCCTGTTACATCAAACAGACTGACCTGGTACTCCCCTGCTTCAGTTACTCTGTAAAAAACACCTACTTCGTTGCCGGTACTGCATCCTGAAACAGATAACTGTAACTGCCTATTATTTATACCCGGTACATTCAGCGTAACAGGGGATACAGTAGTATTGACATTATCAATATACCAGATATTACCTGATGTAACTGGTGAATTATATAGGAAAGCAATGTAGAATGGAGTCGATTTAAATGGTGTAAGATCGGCTACATGAGTTACCCAACCTGTGGAGTCGCCAGGACCAAAAACAGGAGCTAAAGACGAAGTAAGATCAACATGGGCACCTGAATCAGGATGAGTTGAATCATAAACAACTTCAACATGCAGAGTATCACCAAAATAAATGTTAGTGGTTTTGCTGTCGAACTGAAGGTAAATACTTCCGGAATAGCCGCTCAGGTTCAAAGCAGGAGTAAGCAGAAAGGAAGTATCAAGGTGGAAAGCGCTGCTGTAGGTACCTGTGCATTGCATGCCTGGTGTACCCGCCCTGCCATTGGTTGGCGCACAACTCCACATGCCATTTGGTATAGTCGATGTAATCGGATTGAACGTACTCCAGCCTGAAGGCATGCCAGACGTGGTAACACATGACGCATCAAAATTCTGATGTAGTGAGGTTGCCACCTGGCATATAGCCTGAATTGAAAAAAGTGCAACGAAAACAGATAGAAATATTTTTTTCATACTAATGGTTATAATCAGGTAAATAATTTTGCCCTAATAACTTTGGCTTTATCAAACTCTCCTTTCTTCATTCATTTTACAGCAAAAATAGTGCCAAATAAAATATACGTTACAAGACCCACCTTGGGCTGTACACATTGACGAATGAAATCCGGAAAACGTTAGTAACTTAGTGAATTATTTTTTTTACCAACCGTTTTTTTTGACAGGGGTAAATATTTTTTTTAGTTACTAACGTTTACCTTCATCAACTCGTCTTTAGTTCAAGCCGGAGTTAAAAAACTGGCTGACAATCAAATTATTTTGGCAGAAACAATAAATATAAGCAATCCTTTTGCAACCACCGGGCGTAGCACTATTGCTGTGCATAGTGAGCTGAGTGTACTTATAAATGATTGTTTGAATGAGTCGAGGCTGGCACAGAAAAGGCTGTATGACATCTATGCACCCGCAGCTTATGGCGTTATTAAAAGATACTTATATAATAATGATAGTCTTGCACAGGAAGTACTGAACGATGCTTTTTATAAAGTATTGACCAAGCTGGATACCTATAATTACCAGGGCGCATTTGAAGGTTGGATAAGAAGGATAGTTGTGAATACGCTGACAGACCATTTGAGAAAAAATATTAAACCAGACCAACACCATAAGGAAGTGCAGCCTGAAGATGCATATGTACAGAGTGAATCGCTGGAGAAAATATCTCATAAAGAATTGCTGGGACTGATACATACGCTGCCGGAAACTCAGCGAACGGTTTTCAACCTCTTTGTTTTCGAAAATTATTCGCATAAAGAGATAGGATCGATATTGAATATTAACGAAACTAATAGCAGGTGGCACCTGAACGATGCCAGAAAAAGACTTAAAGAAAAATTAAATTTCATCTTGAAGTAATAATTAAAGTGATGGACAACCAAAGTAAATTAATTGATGACCTGTTCAAAGAAGAGTTAGGCAACTATGCCGAAACTCCGCCTCCCATGGCGTGGGATGCGCTTGAAAGGCGATTGGAAAAGGCCCCACCCCGTGGCTCCTTCTTCTCATCACGCAAAACTTTGTACCTGCTGATGGCGGGCACACTATTGCTGCTTAGCATCTCTGTGGCCAGGAAGCTGAATCTAACTTCATTTCGTGAAAACAAGTCTGAAAACAATTTTGCAATGGCGGATAACGCCAATACCATTGCAAAATCATCTCCTGTAACGACCAACAATATTATTGACAATTCTAAAACAGTAACAGACAACAAAAAATCAGCAGATTTAAATATTACCAGCCCAGCTCAAGCTGCCCCCGCAGCCTATAAATCTGATGCTGTCAAAACCAATTTCAAAAACAACAATAGCAATAATTATATAAGGACTAAAAACCGTCCAGGACATCGGCATACAAGCCCCTCAGGTATTGCGAATATAAATGCTGATTACAATACGGATAGAAAAGTAGACGGAAGGAAAATTGAAAAACCTGAAAATAATTTTGCCATTCAGCCAGAGCAAACAAGAAGCAACTTTAATACAAACAATGCTGAGAAAAGCCTGAATGAACCTGGAAATGAAGATCTGGCTGGTAATAACAGCGCTACTCCTGATAAAACAGACCAGCCATTAAAGGACGAAATAAAACCAGAACCTAAGCCAGAACCAAAATCAGCACCAAAACCAAAAGCACATTTCGCACGTATTGAAACAGGCATTAAGGCAGGTTATGAAAGTGGTTTCGATAATGATGGTGCAAAAAAATGGCTGATCGCGCCTTATTTCCAGTACAACCTATCACCCAGATTTGCTGTTATGCTGCAGCCAGCAGTAAAAAGCGCCACTTTACAATCAAGGAATTTAGGCACAGCAAGTTCCTATATAAAGCCATATAATGAACAACCGGATGTTGTATTTGACCCTATTCCTGTAATCATTCCAGTTTTTAACGACACTTTTTCAAAATGGCATGTAACCTATCATCAAAAATACGACTCTATCAGAAAATCACATTCGATGGGTGGTAGTTACGCTGAATATGAGCTTCCGATTCTGTTGAAATATAAATTATCAGGTAGCTTCGCTGTTTATGGTGGCGTAAATATGGTGTATAGCCAGCTCCAGACGGTTAAGGAACATACCTACCAGCAAACAATAACACACGACAGTACAAGGGAACAGCTCACGGCCTATCTGGCATCAGCGCCTGATCCGCAATTTTCTACAAGTCAGATTTTTCCTCAGAAAGGAACAGATATCAAGTACTATAACAACCCATATAATACACCATCCGGCAATCTTTTACACATAGGATATATGCTTGGATTCACCTATCAGTACAATAATAGATGGTTAATGGACGGACTGATTCAGCAAGCCCCTGCCCAATCAAATAAACAGGAAGGAATTGACATTAATAAAGCCTTATCATCTGCCTATTTCCGCTTCACTCTTGGCTACAAGCTAACAAAATAACCGGCCTCTAAAACCCGTAGTTAAACTTATTACCCGCCAGCAGAAGGCCCGGAAAATTTTCCGGGCCTTCTGCATTTATTCAGTATTCATTTTTTCAACCTGTGCAACTAGCCAATCATTTTGCTTAAAGCTATATCCCAAATCTCCTTTTCAAGTAATTCGCATCCGGCATTCATAGCTTCAGACCGCTCTAATATGGATTTGATCTCCTCATTTTCCGGCAATCCCTTAGCATTTGTTTTCACATTGAGGTAAGTGCCTTTTACAGCAGCACGCGCGCATAGTGCACCCACTCCGGCATCACTTGCGCAATTCGGATTACCATTCAAAATCATTTCCTTAGCTAATGCAAACGATTCATAAGCCAGTTCCATTGTCCTGAAAGGTATTTTAATAGCATAAACTGTAGTTGCATCTATTGCTGCTTTCCGTGCCGCCTTTTCAGCATCGGTACTTTTGGGCAATCCAAAGGCTGCCATGATCAGATTATAGGCGTTGGTATCCTCGTCTACCAGGTAGAGCATTTCCTTCATGATCCGCTGTCCCTTCTCAGCTTGTATAGAGAATTCTTCCCAACGGCTATCCCACCCTTTTTTGTGCGATGACAGATTGGCCACCATAGTGCCCAGAGCAGCCCCAAGCACACCACAATAAGCGGCTATGGAACCTCCGCCCGGCGCTGGCGACTCAGCGGCGGTTTCCTGTGCAAAACGGGCAAGCGACAGATCAACCAGTTTTTTAACATTGGTTTCCTTCAACTGGTATTCAATTATCTTTTTATTCGGATCGAAAGGACCGAGTTCGTCAAGCCCAAGCGATTTCACTGCAATTCTCACCAGTTCGGCCTCTCCCACCCCAATACTTCTTTGCTGCTTACGCAGAAAATATTTACCAGCCTCCAGCATGGCTTCCAGTGGCACCAGTCCAACCAGTTCACTACCCGTTACCCGCATTCCTCTTGCTGTGGCCCGCTCGCAGGCTGTATCAAACAGCACATGAAGTGGCGTAACGTACATATTGGTAAGGTTCACCGATATCTGGGCAACACCATACTCTTCAATAAACCACCCTATTGCCTTAACATTCTTTAGCAGGCCGGGTTCCCATACCGGTTCACCTTGAGCACCCTTCACTACTTTGCCTTTTTCATCCTTTTTCTGCCTGCCTTTTTCCCTGATATCAAATGCCACGGCATTGGCCCTGCGGGTAGAGGTAGTATTCAGATTGATATTGTAGGCTATAAGAAAATCGCGTGCTCCGATTACAGTAGCGCCGCTCCGCTCGTTAAAAACCGCAGCGCCATAATCAGGCTTCCATTCCGGCTTTAAGATTTTGGCTGCAAATCCTTCATATTCTCCGGATCTGATATCGGCCAGGTTGCAACGGTAATCGGCAGCAGCGGCATATTCATAAAGATAAACCGGGATACGCAACTCCTCGCCTACGCGCTTACCAAGCATTTTTGCAAATTCAACTGTTTCATCCATGGTAATACCAGAAACAGGAATCAACGGGCAAACATCTGTCGCGCCCATACGCGGATGTTCGCCGGTATGGTTACGCATATCTATTACCTCTCCCGCCTTCTTTATTGCCTGAAATGCAGCTTCGATCACTGAATGGGGATTACCTACAAATGTTACTACTGTTCTGTTGGTTGCTTTACCCGGATCCACATCCAGCAGCCTTACCCCTTCAATCTTTTCAATTTCATTGGTGATCTGCCTGATAACCTCCATGTTGCACCCTTCACTGAAGTTAGGGACACATTCTATTATTGCATTTTTAAAGTCTTTCATTTCACAGATTTATGGCTGCAAAAGTAACCTTTATGCTCTAGTATTAAAATGAAAAGTAACCGGTATTTTCAACATACCGGATTGAAGGATTGGTTACAAAAAGTATAACCACTAGAAATTATAAGCCAGGCCAACCGAATTCCCCTTGCTAAATAAGCCAAAACCACTGCCATAAAAGCCATTCCTTACCTGACCGCATCCATAGAAAACGGCCCCATACACAATAAATACAAGACCCGCACCCAGATATCCTTCGGAAACAGCGACACTGGTTTCATTATTTGAGTTGGCTGATAGAGCCATAACTCCGCCACTGGCTATTAATACCCCGCCGACCGACATCAATATCTTCCCCCCTACCGTACCGAAATTATCATAGCTATACCGCCTGTGGATCCTGTAATTATCAATAACTGTTGAATCCTGAGAAAGATACATTTTTCTTGACTGTTTTTTCAGCAGGGCCGCCTCATGCGCTTTTCCGGCACCAAAATAAATTGCGCCGTTAAAACCTAGTCCAAGACCCAATGAGAACAGCGAGGTTGCCATCGGCAATTGATTTCTGTCGGCCGATCTATCCATGGCATAAGTATAACCCGCCGCCGCTAAAAACACATCGCTGGCTATAAACATACCTTCACCTATTCTTGTACCCGCACAATGCCATTTGTGCTTTTGCTGCAATGAGGGAAACTCATAAGACTTTAACTGGCTTTGCTTAGCGGCAGATTTCTCCGGCATGTACTGAGCAAGTGCAAAATTGCTTTGTAAAAGCACAGCTACAAAGAAGGCTATAGTGCGAATTATCCCCATTTTTCTATGATTTTTCATCCTGATTTCCTGATTAAATGTAGTTCACTTTTATTATTCGCCCGATTGAATATTGAAATTAAAACAATGCAAAGTGCCTATTTTTATCATCAGATTCAGCAAATTATTGATAAAATTGATAACATTTAATTGCGAAGCTATATAAATCAGGCCAGATAACTTTTAGTCAATTTGTAAATATTCAACAAAATGCGTGCCAATTATTTTTCGATACCTGCATGTTGTCACCTGGTAGCTAGATAGACGAAAGCACAAATTAGAGAAAGGGACTTTTTGAACGACAAAACCCGCGCTCAGCACGGGTTCTAATTTTCGGCGGAGAGAGCGGGACAACTTTCGAACTTTTTTGTAGAGGATTTGAAAGCAATTCAGGGCTTTTAAAACTCCATATGGCTTATTCTCTTATTTAATATTCCAAACAGTCAATTAGAGGCAGTTGTACACTATTGAGTCAACTCAGGATGGACATCATCCGGTTTACGCCTTAATTATACGCTATTATTAAGACCTTAATATTTTATCTGCATCAAAGATGCACTTTTCTAAAACAAGGCATATCCGTTCGATCTCATTTTTAATGATCAATTCAGGGGAGGCTACATGATACATGATGCCAAAGCCATATGCTACGGAAGATTCATTTTCCTGGCAATAGAGCATTTGCGGGTAGTTCATTTGTTCTAGTGCAACTTTAAAAGCAATGTTGAACTCATTGCCATTCCAGGCATAAGCTCCTTCATCCGGGTCTGTGCTTATTCTTAGCTTTACAGATGGATAGTGGTAGTCGAAGTACTTATAGCAAAATATATTTACCTCTATATAGGAATCTATCCAGAAGTCTTTTTGCAAATCAAAATAAATATGAGAAAAATAGCGGGCTACCTCAGTAAAGGATGCGGAGCAGATAATGTCAATAACCTCTTTACTGTCCAGTCCGGCTACACCTAATCCTCCGCCAAGCGGGGTGTCATAGCATCTCGATTTCAGATCAGGCACCCCGTTTACGGTTATAAAGGTTACATCCTCATCTGAATTATCCGTGGGTGGCATATGCTTTGTGATGGCGAGCATGGCTTTTATTTATTTATTTTTTATTTGGAGTTTTTTATGTTCATGCGGCTTCTTGTAAGGAGATTAATGGACGTAAATTTAATGGTTTTATTAAAACAATTGATTTCGAACGACAAAACCCGCGCCAAGCGCGGGTTTAACATTTCTGCGGGCTGTAAGGGACAACTTTCGAACTTTTTTATGGAAGATTTGAAGGCGATTGGGAATTATTGATTGATATTTTTTTTCTCAAATTTCCTTGTGAGGAATATTTTGCCATATAACTGTCTATATCCTTTTCTTTAGATAAAAGAAAATTCCAGAAGGATATTCCTCGATACTCACAGGTTTCATAAAGACTTAATAATATCAAATAATCTTTTATGCTATTTTCGGTTAGTAAACCATTCGCATGTCTCCTATAACCTACAAAATGTTTAAAAGAATGTTCTGCATTATTATTGTTCCAGGGAACATTATCATACGTTAAAAAAGTAAAAAGATTATTCTTAGATCTCTTGAACCGCAAGCTTAGAGCTATTCCTTCTTTCGTTATAAATTCGACCAAGTCAATCTTTTTATAAAACAACTCAACGTCTTTGAAATGTTTCTGCAAATTTCTTTTTTTCAAACCGTATTTATCTATTGTAGATACAATTTTTTTAAGCAATGCACTAAAACCGGTTGCAATAAGTTTAATCTCTACATTTTGCTGATTTTTAAAAAGAAGGTCATTAATATCTCTTAAAAGGTGTATCAAACATTTCTGCTGATTACAAGTAAATGAATCATATCCCTTATAAAAATCGGAAATTAAAATACCCTTAAAATCTTTTAGAATTTCAGAAAGAAACGTGCATGTTCTATCAGGTCTAAACATATAAATTACAGTATTCATGTTAGTCAATACCCAAACATAACCATTGGATTTAGTTAGCCTAAATTGAGTTTCATCTGTGTGTAAAATGCTCCAATCACCAATACCTTCTTTAAGTTTTTGATATGCGCTCTTATAATATTCTGCAGCAATTTTTTTAAAATAATGCATACTGCTACTGATATTTTTTCCTGAAGATATTTGATAAATATCTTTTAATGTTTTATAGATTTTTTCAAAAGTAGTTACATTTACCATATATTGATATATAATCCAGCTAGTTAAATTATGACCATGCATTTTACCGACCTTTTTATAGCCGTCCAGAGAAGAAGATTTTTTGCAATTCTTACAATACCAATTATAATAAATATATTTTATTATCCACTTCTTTAAACCGCTTTTAGTGATTTTTAGGTCTGTAACGGTTCGAACTATTTTTGTTTTGGGAACCAATGGGCTT
>CAIUZK010000220.1 GCA_903903635.1 uncultured Bacteroidota bacterium | reverse complement strand
GGGAGCTACTCCCGTTACAAGACCGGTAGATGACCCTATCGTCGCAAACAATGGATTACTGCTCGTCCAGGTTCCGCCGCCTATACCATCGGTATACAACGTGGTAGAACCAACGCACACCGTGGATGATCCCGCAATGGGCGATGGCGCAGTAACTACGGTTACCGGCATCGTGGTATAACAGCCGGTAGGTAAGGTATAAGTAAGAATTGTCGCACCTGCCGATAAGGCATTCAACGTACCGGTTCCTGAGCCTATAGTAGCCACGAAAATAAGGCTGCTGGTCCAGCTACCTCCTGGTGTAACATCGGTATAGGTCGGGGTAGAACCAATACATACAACACCAGGACCTGCGATTGCGGCCGGTGGTGTATTCAGGAACAATTCAAGATAAGGAGTAGTTGCTGATAAACCAGAATAAGAACAGGAAAGTATGCAACGGTAATAAGTATTGGCGGTAACAGTTGCGGTATATGTTGCACTTGTTGCACCTGGAATATTGGTCCACGCGATTCCGTTAGGCGATGATTGCCATTGGTAACCAATACCCATTCCTATTGAAGCGCCAACAAGAGACAGAACAGAAGTAAATGAAGCACAGCCTGCCAGTACTGTTGCACTGACTGTTCCCGGAGTCGGTGTACCGGAACATTGATTAGACCATCTGTATACCTGGCTCACTGCCGGACTTGTCGATATGGAGGAGGTAAAAGTACTGGATGATGGTGTAGGTGATGAACTAACATCGGGAAGTGTCTGGTAATCAGAAGTACTGTTGCTTATACCAACTGTAGCAGATCTGGCATAATAACTGGAATTATTGTAAATAAAATCAATCACATTTGAACCCTCATATAATTTTACCTGAAAACTTGCAGAGCATGAAGACGTACAGCCGGCATAGGTTCCCATATCCTTCCATTCAAATGTAAAAATCCTGTTGGGGGATGAACCGGTGGTCTGATAATAACAACTGCTGGGTATAGCAGACCACCCTTCAAGATCTTCCCAATAAGGCATCAATACCCCAACACCACTACCTATGGCAGCAAGGTCTGTAAGGTCATTGGTCCAGTTTATTGCAGAAGAATTGGCCAATGACAACCAACCATTGGTACAAGCGGATAGCTGGGTATAGGTAGTACCGCAGTAAACGAAATTAAAGCCTATAGATATACCTGCCTGATTGCAATCATCGCAGGTTCCAAAACCACCTACCAGTGTACCGCTACCGGATATGCTGGAATATGTGCCCGAAAATGCTGAGAAACCATATGATGCGGCGGTTTGGGCATAGCCGCAATAACCCAGACAGGATATTAACAGGAGGAAAAGTAGTTTTCTCATACAACTGTTTTGAAAAGATAATAATTAGTCAATAATAACTTTTATAAGGGAATTCAATCCCTCAAATGTTTATGTATTATAAAGAAAATGCACTTCCTAAAGTTACGAAAAAAACCATGATTCTCTATAATAAGTTTTATACAGTATGTTAAAAACAATTCAGCCCTGGAGCTATCCGGGGCTGAATGCAAAGTGCTTACTAAATTGACTTATTGTTCAATAACAAAATGGAATACTGATGTTTCATTACCGGAACGGAGATTAAACAAGTACATACCGTTTGAAAGCTTATCAAGCGTGATGTGCTCATTTACATTTCCACCCAGAACCTTAACCTTGCTGGAGTAAACCACCTGGCCAATAACATCAGTAACTTCAAAAGTAACTACCTGATCTATAGCAGAAATAAGTGAGCCCTTAACAGTAAACTCACCCTTATTAGGATTAGGTAAAAGTGTAAGGCTGCTATTACCATTAGCTACCGTACCTACTCCCACGCCTACACTGTGAATCTTCATACCTATTGAGTTGAACCCAACCAGGCCACATGAACCTTCAACCATACAAGTTACCGAGTCATTGTTGGATAAAGTACTTGTAGAATAAGAACTGTTGGTAGCTCCTGCTATTGGCGTAGAATTAACTACCCACTGGTACAACGGTGTTGTTCCGCCGTGAGTAACCATCGCAGAGAAAGTAACATTGGTTCCTGCTGCAACATTATTGCCTGGCAATACTGATATGGTTACAACCGGCATTACTGCTGCCTGTACATGAAGTGTAGTATTGCTGCTGAATACTGTATCTGCAAGACGGCAAGGGAAATTGCTGGCCATCATGAAGGTAACGATATCACCATTGTTAGGTACATATGCATAGGTAGAACCAGATGCAACAAATGCACCGTTCTTGATCCACTTCAGATTTGGTGCTGTACCGCCATAAGCTGTAGTAGCTGTGAATGACGCTGTGCCACCTGTACAAATCTGGTCGCCCGGATTTACTGATACGCTCACAGATGGCATTTGTGGTGCACTTACATTCATAACCACTGTATCATGTCCCACTGTTGGGAATGCACACATATAGTTACTTGTGATCACTGCCTCAACGATGTCGCCATTATTTGGAATATAGCTGTATGAAGTACCGATACCGGAATTAACACTATTGATCCGCCACTGGTAAGTAGGACCAGTTCCGCCACCTATTGGGGCAGCAGTAAAGTTAACTGTCTGACCAACGCACACTATACCGGTAATACTTGGTGTAATGTTTGTGTGCGGATAAATTACAGGTAATACACTTACTGAAACGCTGCCTGTCATATTAGAACCGCATGTAGTTGTTGCATTAACAGCAGTAACCGAATAAGCCCCAATAATTGTCTGAGGTCCGAAATCAAGAGTAGAACCAGTACCCGCAACCGGAATTCCAACTGCTGTTGTACCATTCCACAACTGATAGTCAACACCCAGATCGGAACCACTGAGGAATACATGAGATCCTGTTGCTGTAGCACAATAAGGGCCACCGCCTGTTACTGTATAAGCTGCCGGTAATGAATTAACAGAAACACTAACCGAGCCTGTCATATTTGATGTACAAAGAGTTGCAGTATTGTTAGCAACTACTGTATAAACACCTGTAGCAGTATGCAATCCGAAGTTAATATTGAATCCGGTACCTGCAACTGGGAATCCAACAGCTATACCATCCTTGAATAACTGGTAATTGATACCTGCGTTAGAACCGTCAAGGCCAATATTAACACCAACACCGCCGGTGCAATATCCACCGCCACCGGTTACATTATGCAATGCTGGTAATGGATTGATATTGATAGTTGCACTTCCTGGCATATTCCTTACACAACCTGTTGTTGCATTGGTAGCAATAGCGGTATAAGTTCCTGCTGTTGATATCAGACCGAAATCAACGCTTGAACCTGATCCTGCAACAGGTGCGCCAACTGGTGCGCCTGTACCGTCATACAATTGGTAATTAATACCTGAATTTGAACCTGTAAGGTATACATGGAAACCAGCGCCACCGGCACAATAGTTACCACCACCTGTAACAGGGAATACATTTGGTAACGAATTAATTGAAATTGTCGCATTGCCAGTCATGTTCATTGTACAGCCGGTTACTGAATTAACAGCTACTACTGTATAGATACCTGTTGTGGTAATGGTTCCGAAAGTAATATCTGATCCTGTACCTGGCACTGATGATCCTATAAGTGTTGTACCTCTGTACAATTTATAGTCAATACCTGCATCGGAACCGTTAAGACCTACTGCAAGACCTGAACCACCTGCGCAATAACTACCGGTACCTGTTACGGTATAGGCAGTTGGCAATGCACTTGTAGCCACGGTAACAAAACCGGTCATCGTGCTCTGACAACCTGTAATGGTATTGGTTGCAACAACACTATAAGTGCCTGCTACTACATAGATACCAAAGTCGATTGCGAAACCGCTGCCAGGTACTGGTACACCAACTGGTGTTGTTCCATTATACAACTGATACAAAATACCGGATACTGAACCACTCAAGCCAATGTGAACACCTGTAGTGCCTGCACAATACATACCGCCACCTGTTATCAGGAAGGAAGTTGGCAATGGATTAACATTGATTGGTATTCCGCCTGTCATAAACCTGTTACAACCTGTAACATTATCAGTTGCTATTACTGTATAAGTACCCGCAACTGTATGAAGACCGAAATCAATAACACTGCCTGATCCTGGCATGGTAGAACCTATCGGAGTAAGACCCAGCATCAACTGATAGGAAACACCTGTTTCTGAACCATTCAGAATGATGTGACGACCTGTATCGCCTGCGCAGAAACTGCCACCACCTGTCAGCAGGTGCAATGATGGCATTGGATTAATAGAGATAACCGCGCTGCCGTTCATCGTTGCAAAACAACTGGTAGACACGTTAGTGGCAATTACTGTATAAGTACCTGCAACTGTCTGATAGCCGAAGCTGATTGCAGCGCCTGTACCTGTAACTGGTCCGCCTATCGATGTAGTACCTCTGTATAATTGATAAGTAATACCTGTTGCCGAGAAATCAAGTCCTACCAGAAGTCCTGGTCCGCCAACGCAATAGCTACCGGTTCCGGTAACGTTAAACGCTGTAGGAGGAGGATTTGTTGATATTGTTGCAATACCTGTCATTGTGCGGGTACACCCGGTAACGGGATCTGTAGCTATAATCGTATAGATACCTACTGTTGTGAAAATACCGAAATTGATCGTACCACCTGTGCCAATAATCGGCAATCCAAGAGGTGTACCACCCCGATACAACTGGTAACTCATGCCTGGTGTACTTGGAGTCATTGTTATCGGAACACCTGCACTGCCTACACAGAAATTACCACCTGAAGAAATAACACATAATGGTGGTAATGGATTAACAGTAATAGTTACTGATCCTGACATATTGCTTACACAACCGGTAACTGCATCTGTAGCAACTACGGTGTAAGTGCCTGGAGTAAGAACAGTTCCGAGTAAAATTGGTAAACCAGTACCGCCAACTGGTACTCCTACTGGTATGATACCCAGGTAAAGCTGGTAATTAACACTGCCATCCGAGCCATCAAGCCATATATCAACACCGGTACCACCCGCGCAGTAACTACCTGTGCTGCCACCGCCAAGGGTTATTACATTATGAACATTTGGTAATGGATTAACAACTATTGTAGCAGCGCCATTCATAGATGCTGTACAACCAGTTGTAGCATTAATAGCAGTAACAGTATACGTACCAGCAATGGTCTGCATACCAAAATCAAGGGCACCTCCGGTACCTGCCAGAGTAGTAACCAGAGTACTGCCTCCTCTATATAATTTATAAGTAACACCTGTATTAGAGAAACTCAATCCAACATCAACACCTGCACCACCTATGCAATAGCTGCCACCACCTATTGGAGTAACATCATATGCTGTTGGAAGTGTATTGATGGTAACGCATGATGAACCAATCATACTAGCTGAACATCCGCTGCCATTTGTAGCAACCACGGTATAACATCCTGCTGTAATGCATGCTCCGAAATCAAGAACACCACCACTACCAGGCACGGTTCCGATCAAGGTTCCACCATTATAAAGCTTGTAATTAACACCTGCCTGTGATCCGCTTAAGAAAATATGCGGAGCCGCGCTGAAAACACCTGAGCAATAGCTGCCACCACCCGACACTGAATACAATGCAGGTAGCGTATTCACAACAATTGTTGCAGAACTAACCATGGTACGGGTACAACCGGTTGTGGTATTTGTTGCAACCACCGTATATATACCCGGAGCTGATTGAATACCAAAATTCAGGATGCCACCTGTTCCTGATATAGCAGGCCCCACTGGCACACCACCTAACAACAACTGGTAGGTAACGCCAACCTGTGATCCTGACAAAATAACCGAATAGGTACTTAATGAACCTACGCAGTATCCGCCGCCACCACTTACAATAAACAGACCTGGCAATGGATTGACAGTTACTGTCATACTGGAGCTACAAAAAAACAATGAAGTATAAGTAATAATGGTTGTACCTGAAAGCAATGCATTCAATAACCCTGAAGTGCCGCCAATTGAAGCAACTGTTGGATTACCAGAACTCCAGGTGCCGCCAAGTGTAGAATCGGTATAAGTAGGCGTAGCGCCTACACAAACCTGCGAAGGCCCTGTAATAACTGCCGGCTGGGTATTAACAGTAACCGGGTAGGTAGCATAACAACCAGTAGCTAATGTATAGGAAATAGTTGCAGTACCGGCTGCTGCACCTGTAACAAAACCGGATGTCGTACCTAATGTTGTAACAATAGTACTATTACTGCTTGTCCAGTTGCCTCCGGTTGGTGTAGAGGTAAGAGTTGTTCCGACACCTGTACAAAGGTTAGTCGTACCCGTTATTGGTGTTGGAGTCGGATTCAAGGAAACAGACACCGGCGAGGAATAACCTGTTGAGCCAGCGCATGTAGATGAATTACGATAATAATAAACACCCGTAGTAGTAATATTTGGTGTATAAAGTGCACCTGTAGCGCCACTCACATTGGTCCAGGGACCACCAAGAGATGGGGCAGATTGCCAGTTATAAGTTACACCGGTAGCTGTACTCTGACCAACATTAATCAGTGTAGGTGTAAATGAGAAAGGCGGTGCGCATGAGCTATACTGAGAAGCAGCAGTAATACCCGCAACAGGCGTACCTGAGCAAGGTGGTGGCGCTATCACCATAGTATAGTCACGGTTATCGAAATAAGAAGTTGAAGAAGGAGGACAGGGAGGAATAGAAGGATAGACAGGATTACCTGAAGCAAGATCCATAACTACCCTCATCCTGTAAATTCCGGGAGCAACACCAGCAGGGATGGTTAATATAGGATGACCTACAACGCCTGCTCCAATGCTGGCAAGACCACCAACAGTTTCAGTAGCATCAAAAGTTCCGTTATTATTCCAGTCAACCCACATCTGAACACTTACCGCACCGGTTTGAGCGCCACCTATATTACATGTCTGACTGGTACCGGCTGCCTGTGTAGTACTCAATGAACCTGTAAAATCAATATACCTGCCGGAATAAGGTCCGGTTCCTGTACTTGCTGAATTGATGAAATTATCGGTAAGCGTACCAGGGCCCGGAATAAAAAAGGCATTGGGCGCTGTATTACCTATTGTAAGATTACAACAATACGCTGTGCTTTGTGAATTACCTGTACATGATGCTGCAATTAGTCCTGTTGCAGTAATTAATGCCTGAGCTGATGTTGCTGATAAACCAGAAGCAGTGCAGGTTACAATACAACGGTAATAAGTACTAACTGTAATTCCGGTAAATGAATAAGTAGGCAAAACGGCACCGGAAATGTTATTCCATGGAGCGCTACCCGTAGTAGATGTTTGCCACTGATATGAAAGACCTCCTGAAGTAGCAGCAGGAGTAAGACTTAAAGTAAACGGAGTATAAGAGTTACCTACATTAGGGGTAGCAATTGCCACACCTGCTGTTGGTGTGCCTGAACAAAGCGGAACACCATTACCTGTTATCGGAATATTTACTGGTACACCCAGGCCGCCACCGGTGATAACAAGAGTTGCACTGTAAGAAGTAACTGCTGCTGGGTTGAAAGAAACATAAACATTTAATCCTGAAAATACAGGAGGAGTATAAGCTAAAGTTTGTGTATTTGCAAAAACAGGATTAGCATCTGTAGCAATTGTAAACACACCTGCCGGTGCGCCGGTAACCGATAAGGAAAGCGGACCAGCACCCATGTATGCGCCGGTTAAAGCTGTAAATAAAGGAATAGATGCTGAACCAACCAATGTTGCCGGGAAAGCAATTGATGCCGGAGTACCATTAACTGTAGGAACAAGAGGGGTAATATTAACATAACCATTACCGGGTTGAAAAGAATTTGTATAGGCTACTGAGCTTGTGCCTGTTCCTGCATAAGACGAACCGCCACCACCGGCGCCGCCGCTGGAACCGCCGCCGCCATAATAGCCGCCGCCGCCGCCGCCGCCCATATAAGTTGCGCCACCGCCAGTACCTAATGCACCTGTTGCACCACAACCACAATAACAAGTACCTGCGCCACCGGCTGTTTGAGAGCCACCGGAACCTCCGGCAGAACAACCTCCAGGTGCATTACCACCGGCAGGATAACCACCGCCGCCGCCAGAGCTATAAGCACAGTCCCACGAACCGCCGCCACCGCCGCCACCCACTACAACGCGGGAAGCAAGGTTACCGCTGATGGTTCTTACATCAGTACCACCGCCGCCGCCGGTACCACCGGTACTACATCCGCCTGCACCACCATTTTCACCGCCACCAGAGCTTAACCCCCCGGCGCCACAAAGAGAATTTGGCGCTGCCTGACCTACATAAACATACAGAGTTTCCCCTGGAGTTACGGCCAGATTACACTGTACACGACCGCCCTTTCCGCCAATACCAGATGAATAGGTTCCACCCTGGCCACCGGCAAGGTCAATTGTTACACCGGAACATCCGGCTGGTACCACATAGGTTTGCATAGCCCCCGTATAGGAAAATGGCGTAGTCTGAGCTACAGCATTCCAATTCCATCCCGAGAATAAGGCAATCAGGATGATAAGTCTTGAGAAGTAGATTCTTTTCATTTCTGAAATGTTTAAAAGAGTAAAATTTTTATAAAAGCTTACGGTATTCAATAATTTCATTACCAATAAATATTGGCATTGCGGTTTGTTACGCAAAATAGATAGTTTATTTTAACAAAACAAATTTTTGCTTACAAATCTTATAACATTACACAATATTGTAAACTGTGCTGCTAAAAATATTTATTTTTAACCAAAAATTAAAAGATAATTCAGAATTTCCGCGTCTTTTATATATCATGTATTATTTATCCAACTCTATGTTCCAGATTAGTTGCTCCAGCTCTGCCCTGCCGGATATAATACTTGCACGGTATTGGGCTGCCGATTGCCATTTGCGCTCCTGTGCATTCCATTTTTCAGCCTCTGCGCACCACAACAATTGCTTATCCATGTTTACTATAAACAAACTTCCATAAGGGCTGCTCATAGAGGCAAACAATTCTTTGCCTGGTAATTCTGCAATATTACCTCCCACAGAATGCTTACCCTTGCCCGGCCTGAATGGCAAATAGGGTAGATTCAGATTATCGTAAACAGTTGCAGGAAAAGCATAATCCCATATTTTATACAGGCTGTCCTCGTTGGTAGCAGGTAGGTGCATCACCACCAGAGACGGATAAGGCCCATTGCCACAAGAATTATTATTAAATAAATACAGATTGCCATCCATGGTGATATTGCAACTATGCTGGCCGCAAAAAATACCATTTCCATTTTCTGCTACACCCTCTTTGAAAATTTCGCCATAAACCCCTACCACCTTGCCATCAGGATAGCTCACTTTCAACACACGGCTTATCACTCTAAAGCTTATATATACAACACTTTCCTTTTCATCAAAATAAAAGCTGTTCTCCCTTATGTCATACACAGGCAAGCCTTGATCATCTTTGTAATACTTCAGGTCAGAGTTTTTAAAATAATCCCATGACCGCCACTTCCATACTATTTTTCCTTTGGCATTATATTCAATTACCGTACCAAAGGGAGCTTTCACCGCAGGCAAACCGGTCCCGCCCTCTATTACTTTTTCGGCATTTTTTTCATTCTTTTTACTGTGTCGGCTGTCGGCATTCATATCAACTGACACCGTTTCTGTCCCCAGCACCATGTAATTGCCGTTGGCCAGTCTGCTGAACTGATGATGGTAATGCTCATTATTTTCCGCATTGGCATCCGCATAATCCGGCCCTGTCCACAAAATGTCTCCATTATAATTTATTTCAAAAATACCTCTGTCTTCCGAATTAAAAGTAATGGTATGTAAGGGCGAAAGTTTAAAATCTCTGGGTGTGGCGCTTTCACTGAAACTGCTGTTATGAGGCAGGTACCAAACCGGCTTGCCCGCCATATCATACAGGGCCTTCTGATCATCGAGAAAAACATACGCATCCTTGTACTTCGCGGCCTGCTTAATAATCCTTAACCTGTAGTTATTGGTATCCAGCTCCGGGATCATTATGGTTGCAAAATGATGCAACTCACCCTTCTGCACATTCGAACCGGAACCCTTAAAAACCATCCTCCATGTATAATCATTGCCAAAACCGGGAACCTCGGCTACAATTTTATTGGTTGTCCCCGATACTTGTACGACAATGTTCTTTGAAAAATCAGCATCATTTTTATAGTTACCATTGGCCACCTCGATCTTATACTCTTTAGCCCACTGTTTTTCAGGCGCGGTAAACCCAATTATCCGGTAATGCAGCTTGGCGCCCTCCTTAGGCAAAATCTGGGCTGTTAAACATACGGGTATCAGAAGGGTGAAAAATATGGAGCAGATAATCTTATTCATAAAACCTGATGAACTTTAATACAACCAACAAAGATGGCTAAAACGCAAATCTAATAAAATTCAAAGATAGTCCTGTAAGAGTATAAGACCAGAAAGAAAAAAAATGGATGTAAAAACGGGCTGATAATTAACTACCATCTATTTTATTTAAAAAAATGGAAAGTCTTGGTGAATAAACAATTTGCTGCACACAAGCTCTTTGAAAAAGATGAGATAACTATTTATGCAGTCATTACCCCGGAGGGCAATGTCATTAACTTAAGGAAGTCCGTAGGACTTCAATGTTTATAGCCGCCAGTGAAACTGGCGGAAAACAGACGTAAAGACCGACCCCGTAGTGGGTCGAATGTACCCTGGGAGATGCCGAGGTTGCTTCAGTTAATGACATTACCCCGGAGGGGTAAAATGTTTGTAGTAACACCAAACCACCACCACACGCACCCCGGAGGGGTGCAACAATTCGTGCAAATGGAAAAATTCCAACCATTTTGCCAACTACTGATTGTCAAACACGTTTGTAACACATCATTGGCAGCCTCTCCAATACGAGTTGCTGGCTGCATAAATATAGTCAAGAGTCTTTTTGATAGCTGTTCATTATGACTCCATCTCAGGAAAAAAGCATAGGCTAAAACATACAAATGTAAACCGGTACATTTCAATTCTGCTTAGTGACGTTGAATAAATAAAGTACACCATATTGCGAAGTTATATTTCTTTTATACGAGGCGTAAAATCTGCGAATAGTGTGCTATTTAAAGACTGCTATGTAGAAAAGCGTAGTGCCGATATGTGGGATTAATATCACATAAAATTAGGTTTTTCGTTCGATAAAACAAAATAATCTCAGACTGCTATATGCGGTCATTTTAATTGTTTAAAAGCCGCCAG
>CAIUZK010000219.1 GCA_903903635.1 uncultured Bacteroidota bacterium | reverse complement strand
GGATGAATATCACTTTAGATATAACAGAAGACAAAAAATGGGGGTAATCTTTGATACCCTTATAAAAAGAATGGTCAAAAATGATCCAATACGCTTGTTATCAAAGGATTGATATTGCGACCTAAGTGCCTATACCTAAAAAAGAATTTACTGGTTTTTGGATTTATCAATCATAGCCTGTAAGTAAACAGTCTTACCGCCTTTAGCGTTATAGTCCGGATGGTAATATGCAGATACACCCCCAACCAACTCGGAACCTTTATTGAGATGCTCCACAACTTTTGTCGCTAAATCTGATAGATCGGTTGCGTCAACCACAAAATAATCGTTAGGCATTGCCATAGTATGTGTTTTATATAACCGCATCATCTAATGTGCCAATATGAAAAATCAGACAAAATGGCACAAATATTTTATAAACAATCCATTCTTAGCAAATTAACCTGCCATTCACTAATGTTTATACTTAAAAAAGGAGGTTACACTATTTGTCTGCTTTTGCAGTAGTCTAATGACTGCATACTCCGCTCTACTCTGATGCAGCCCACCCGCAGGTAAATAGGAATTCGACTGTTTTTATTCGGCAAATAATGCGCCATGCCTAAAACAACCACTTGCTTTGATGTCATTTTCAATGGAAGCAAAGCAAGAGGTCGTTTTTCCTGTTTGGCATTGATACCATGCTCCCTTGTCGCTTGGAATCAACACCGACAGGAACGGCAGGATCACATTCTTTGCTTCTCACAAAAAAGTCTCATGGCTGCTACTATGTCCTTTAGGCTTTACTGTTCGCTCATTACAAACACAGCTATCGCAGCGTTTGCATTCGCTCACAGAACCTAAAGTCCATCCGCAGCCCTTGTATGTGCTCGCCCGCGAAACCACCGGCTGCGTTTCGGATTTTTGCTGGCACACGCCCTGGCTAATTGCCATGCCACGCAAAAATCCTGCACTGTGCGGCTTGTGCATTCGTACCTCATGCTTTACAAGCCGCCCCATCCGGTGGCACTCGCAGCGAAATCGCTCGACACCTCGCTTATTCGCTTTTTAGGCGAGCCGCCACAGTGATCGCAATGAAATATTGCAATCACTTTTAGCCAACCCACAGCCGCAGGCGCTTTTACCTTTTATGCTAAATAAAAAGGCTCAAAATTAATTGAGCCTTTAGACTAATTGGCAACTACAAACAACTACTATCTTTCCTCTTGTTGTTCAGCATCCCGCAGATTGAGAATAAAATTAACCGCCTTTTGTGCTGCCGAGGCCGCTTGAAAAATAAACAACTTGTCATTTTTCAGCTTGCTTAACCATCCATGTATATATGCTGCACTGTGCTGAAATTCGCTTGTAATTCCGGCAAAGGACTGCAAATAACAAGTACCCATTTCAGCAACCAATTCTTCCTGTGAATAAATTTCGCTGCCAAATTCCGCCATCTGTGCGAGTGTTTTTCTGTTTAATCTGCTTTCATGTCCGGTACTATGTACCAGTTCATGAAAGAGCGTTGAGTAATAACTTGCATCAGTTTTAAAGCTTCTTTTTTTCGGCATATTCACGAAGTCATCTTTGGGATTGTAGTAAGCACTTTGTTCTTTGTGCTTAATCGGAGGACATTTCGGCATTGTATTTACAATTTCTTCACAGGACGGTAATTCCTTTGCTTCGCGTACCGGAGGCAGGTACTTGTCGGGAATGTTTTCGCATTGAGCGATATTGAAAACATAGTAGTAGCGCAACACTGATTTCTTTTTTTCTTCGGTATTTTCAACCGTTTGTTTGGCTTCATCTTTGCGCTTATCAACCATATTCCAGTACACAACTAAATGTCCCTTCTCACCCTTTTTTACTTTCCCGCCAATGGTGTGCAGTTGGTTGAAACTGATAAACTGGTTATGCTCAAAACCTTCCATCAACAGCAGTATCAAATTGATACCATGATAATAATTTTTTGTGATTAAATTTTGCGGTAACCCGCCATCATTCCACGGCTTACGCCACGGTATAGTTCCTTTGTTTAATTGTTCAATGATCTTTTCATTGATGATTGCGTACACATCCTTTTGTACTGCATTTTTCGGAGGTGTTGTTGTTTGTGCTTCCATAACTGTATATTTTTTTGTGAAAGAATTTTATTTCACATTAAGCATACAGAAGAGGACATTTTGAAATAAGGGGGTCAGATATACCAGTTTTGTGATTGGCTACTTTTTTTCCTCAGACAGAATTTTTTTTAACCGTTCTTTTGTAATCCGGTCAATCTCATACTTATCAAGCAGGTAATCTTTTATAGCAACGCCATCAGTGCGTTGCTGTTTCAATGTATCAATAACTAACTTTGTAAAAATCTCATTCTCTATTTGTATAATTTCTTTTTCAGTCATTGGTTTGAATAGCTTAGTTTGGTCTTGCCACAGCGAAGGTACTAACTCACGGTAATGCCTGCAAGGTCTGCGCTTCGTAAACACTGCGCTTGCAGGTTTACAAAAAACAATCTCCAGACGCTACATTTTTGTCCTTCGGGTGGCTATTGCGCTCGTATTCTTTTTAGTAAAACCTTGCAGTCATTCCCGTGAGTAATTAATGGCTGCTTATCAATTCCAAATCCGATACCCTGACCAACATCATTTTGTCGAAAGAAATAAAATTTTGTACATTTCGCCTGATATGCACATTTTTCACAATAAAACACACAGCAATGATTATTGTACTCCTTCTCTTAGTCGGTCTCGTCATGTTTGTTATGTACATGAGAGCGAAAAATCGTTTTATTACAAAAACCCCGTGGCAACATTTCTTTCACGGCATGACATTCTCAGCAGAAGAATTTTACAAAAAGGTTGAGCAGACCGTACAGGATTGGAAACTTACTGGCATTACCATTGACCGCGAATCATTTCTTGAATCGCACTTATTTTCAGCTAAGCGAGAATACTTGCGAATAACACGGAATGAATTCGTGTATTTCATTGGTGCTGTCCCTTTAGGCACGGGCATGTTTGTTTCGTCATGGATGTGCCAGAAAGCGGTCAAGAAACATAGCCTTGAAAACACCCCGTTTCTTAACAAGCTAATGGGCAAGGAACGGGATAATAAAAGTTTCTATCAAGAGGACGTTGATTATATGTACCGCTCCGCAGTCCATACGGCAGTTTTGGAAGTAGTGGACAGCTACACCAACGCATCAGGCGTAAGAGGTTTAACCGATTTTGAACGGCAGTTAACAGAGCCTAAGAAATGAGTGTATCACTGTCAGAACAGCTTACGACCCGTTTCTACGAATGGGAGCAGCGAGGCCGCGGCTGGCATGTCTGTGATTTTCCGGCTGAACTTGAACCGGAATTTTACCCGTTTTTCGGGCATTACATGGAAAAAATATGAGTGATGGCGAGAGGGTTACTCTGTATCTTCTTGGGGAGTGTCTCTGTGCTCCTGAAAATTCAATAATTGTTGTTGACGAGCCAGAACTTCATTTACATAAATCTATAATGGTTCGTCTTTGGAATAAAGTCGAAGAACTTTGCCCCAATAAGCTAATTGTTTACATAACACATGATTTGGATTTTGCTACATCAAGAATCGGAGCAAAGAAAATTTGGATAAAAGAATATGGAGGTAATAGTGACTGGATATGGCAGGAAGTGCCAGAAGTAGAAGGATTACCTGAAAGTCTTACGGTTGAAGTTATTGGTAGTCGCAAAAATGTAATTTTTACTGAGGGCGATAAAAATAGTTATGATACAATTTTGTATCAGGCAATTTACCCAACCTTTCATATTATTCCACGGGGAGGTTGTGAAAAAGTCATCGAAGCCACGAAAGCGCTTCAAGGAGTTCCCGCAATACATCATATTACTGCGAGCGGAATAATTGATAACGATTACCGAACTCAACAAGAAATTACAGCATTAGAAGCAAGTAGAGTATTTACGATTCGCGTAGCTGAAATAGAAAATTTATTTTGTGTTGATCCTTTACTTGAAATTGTTGCAGTAAATCAAGCACTTGACCCAGCAGTAATAATTCCTCAGGTTCACACACTTGTTTTAGAAGGCTTGCGAGGTGAATTACAAACTCAAATAGCGGCTCGTGTAGAGAAAGAAGTGGTTTTTAAATTAAACAGGTATGTAAAAATCGCTAATTCCCAACAAGGAATTACTGATGGTTTGACTGCTACGGTAGGCGGTATAGATGTCCCTGCTTTATATGCTGAAGCTACAGCTTTGTATCAAGAGATTCTTGATAATAATGACTATAATAAAGCACTCAGATATTACAATAGAAAGAGTTTAGCAAACCGGATTTCACAGGTTTTTAATCTGAGAAATGACGAATACACCTCTCTAATTTTGAGGTTATTAAAAACTGACCGTAAGGCGGAAATTGTAGCAGCACTAACACCATTTGTTCCGGTCATTGGTTAAGGATTCAATTTTTGAGCTATTTCTTTCTTAATATATTCCTTATCAAGATCGCTATTTTTCAAGTGTAATATTGGTAAACCAGTAACTTTAGTAATCTCGTTTATAAACTCGTCCCGAGCCTGTTTAGTTTTAAAATTATGAACACTTCCGTCTAACTCAATAATAAGTTGAGGAACTATTCTTTCCTTGTCGCACATAACAAAATCAGCAGATTTTCTATCAATCCGACTTCGGTACTTTCTTTCTTTTTCCCATGTAGTTTTTTTAGGTTGAATTAAATGACTATAATTTATTTGAGGAAAAATGAAGTATTTATCCCCAAACAATTCAAGCAAAACTTTGTAGAGGTTAAATTCTGAACTGGTATCAAATAGGTATGGCTTCTTTTCATAAACAGATAAGTCAGGCTTATTTTCTTCTTGATTGTTCCTTTTTATCAGTTCAACAATTAATAAAGCAATACCAACAAAAATAATAAAAATAATTGATGATTTAATCATGCCGGAATTATATCATTATTCCTGATTAGTTTTTATTTCTGAATATAATTCCTCCGCATGTACGCTAAATAGTTCAGCCATCAGAATCAAATTTGTAACATGCGGATATTGTTTCCCATGTTCCCATTTTGAAATCCGATCAATGCTATTAAACCCAAGATGTCTCGCAACATCCCATTGCGTCAACCCTTTTAATTTTCGATACTGCCGAATGTTGTTTTGTATTGTTTCCATATAGTTTAAGGATAAAGAAGTGAGTAGGTATCTGTAAGGAGGATAGACTTACCATTTATAGTAAAGTTCTGTACCGCCCCAGCAGTACTCCCGTCTTTATCATTTCTAAGTAATAAATAATGAATGAACCGGAACAAGAACCGCTTTTTTCTGATGAGACAATTAAAGCTCTGCAAGAGTTCGCAGATGTATTACAACAAATTCATAACAGGCTTATCAAGGAAGGAAAGACAATTGAAATAGACCCGCACTACAAAGACAAAAACCAGAATTAGTATTCTGGTGGCGGTCTACCTGGAGAAAGCTTGGTCTTTTCTCAATAGGCAACTCACCCGACTTGCCATCATCTTCATAAATTTTGTATTTAATGTTGAGCGTTTTGGCTAATTGAATACCCCTATTTTTCTGGTTGTCTAATGAAACGCCCTCATCGTTTTTATCTTCTTTAGATATACGTGTATAAATGGCTAACATGAAAATGGAATGTTTAATATTAAAAAGTGCAGCAAATATACGCTTTTACACACTTTAACACTATTCACTCGCTCACCGTATGGTGCGGGCTCCGGAATGGCCGCTGCGATACCAGCGACGTATTGCCCGGCAGCTTGCCAGCCACCGAGTGTATCTTGGTGGTCTCCAGCGCTTCGTGCAGTGTAAGGGGCGGCAATATGGTAGGCAGGCGCTTGGCCAGCATGGTCTTTCCTGCTCCCGGCGGACCAATAAGAATGGCATTGTGCCCACCGGCAGCCGCAATCTCCAGGGCCCGCTTCACATTTTCCTGGCCCTTTACATCATTAAAGTCTATCTCAAAATGATTCTGCGAATCAAAAAACTCTTCCCTCGTATTTATCTTGAGTGGTTTCAGGTCAGTGCTGCCATTGAAAAAGGCAATTACCTCACTTATGTTTTCTACCCCATATACATCCAGATTGTTCACCAGCGCGGCTTCTCTGGCATTTTCTTTTGGCACAAACAAACCTTTAAATTTCTCTGCCCTCGATTGTATGGCTATGGGCAGTGCGCCTTTTATCGGCTTCACCGAGCCATCCAGCGACAACTCACCCATGATCACATAATCAGCAAGCTTGTCTGAAGGCATCTGGCCTGTGGCAGCCAGTATGCCCAGGGCTATGGGCAGGTCGTAGGCAGCCCCGGCCTTTTTTATATCGGCCGGCGCCATATTGATCACTATACGCCCACGAGGCCGTTCATAATCATTGTTCAATATTGCCGAGATCACTCTGTCCTTACTTTCCTTCACTGCATTATCCGGCAGACCCACTATATATACCCCTACTTCACCTCCCGGAGTATCCACCTCAATAGTGATGGTTATTGCATCCACTCCATATACCGCGCTGCCAAATAATTTTACCAACATACTTTGCCCTTCTGCTTGTTTATAAAACAAATGTAAGCATAAGCTAAATTTGTTAAGCTTTAAAACCCATGGCTGAATAAAATATTTTGTTGTTCCGCCAACATTTCACCCCTTTTTTACGCCAATACTATAAAGGATTACTTTTTTCATCAATCCTCGTTTTCACAAATAATACGAACTTTACAAAAATCTTCAGCTATGCCCGCAAATTTTTATGAGCAGGAAGTAAGATCTGGCCTGAAAAACAAGAAGAGGCTATCTGCCTTTATCGATGGTATTGTAAGCAAATACATGCCCAAGGTGAAAACCTGCGATATTACCTATGTTTTTTGTACCGATGACTTTTTGCTGGAGATGAATAAAAACTTTCTCGACCACGACACGTTTACCGATATTATTACCTTTGACCTCACAGATTCAAGGCAGGATCTTCAGGGCGAGATCTATATAAGTATAGATAGGGTGAGAGAAAACGCAAAAACCTACCATACCACTTATACCGATGAGCTGCACCGGGTTATCTTTCACGGTGTGCTCCACCTCTGCGGATTCAAAGACAAAAAAGAGAAAGACCAGAAAGTGATGCGTGAAAATGAAGATTATTGTCTGCAAATGTATAAACAAGATAAAAGCTGATGCAAATAGAGACACTTTACGAAGATGACGACCTGATTATTGTAAACAAGCCCGGTGGCCTGCTGGTGATCCCAGATAGGTTCAACCACGAACTGCCCAGCCTCAACCGACTGCTCGAAGCTAAGTGCGGACAAAAGATGTGGGTCGTGCATCGCCTCGATAAAGATACCAGCGGGGTAATATGCTTTGCCAAAAACGAACATTACCACCGTTATCTCTCTATGCTCTTCCAGGAGCGTGATGTAAATAAATTTTATGCAGGCCTGGTTACAGGCATTGTCATCCCTGCCGAAGGCCGCATTGAAAGCCCTATTGCCGAGCACCCCGCAGTGCATGGCAAAATGGTGGTGAACCGCAAAGGTAAATTTGCCGTTACCGATTATAAAGTTGTTGAACAATGGCCATTATACTCATTGGTTCAGTTTCAGATTCATACCGGGCGCACACACCAGATCAGGGTGCATATGGCTTCCATAGGTCACCCAATTGTTTGCGATGAACTGTATGGCGATGGCCAGCCCTTTATGCTTTCGGCCATCAAGCGCAAGTACCGCCTTTCCGAAAAAGATGAGCAGGAAAAACCCTTGCTGAGCAGGCTCGCGCTGCATGCCTACAAACTCGAATTTGTAAAAGAAGATGGCACCCCTATTACTGCCGAGGCGGAGATACCCAGGGATATGAATGCCTGCATCAAGCAATTGAACAAATGGGCAAAACCTCTGGGCAATAACGCCTGATGTGGATCTGATACCCAGGTATTTCACTTTATCATTAATCCATTCCGCTTATGGGGCTGTACCATTGTGTCTGGCCTTTCATGGTGAATTGCTCATTTTTTCCCCCGTATTTTCCCCCCACTTTTTTCCGCTGGTCAGGGCATACTAAAGTTGCTGTATGGAGAATATTTCCTGATTTCATCTTCTTAAGGATTCTCCTTAAATTTGGTAAAAGAATTACTTATGACTACTTCAACTATCAGGCAGAAACTGTATGAATACATACGGGTGGCGGATGAGAAAAAATGTAAAAGACATGTACAAATTGGTAGATGCGGACCTTCCTGATTTTGACTGGGCTAACGATAAGGAATTTCTTGACAAACTAGACACTAGAACATCAGATTATAAGAGTGGTAAGGTTGCAGGAATTCCCTGGGAAAATGCAAGGGAAAAGATACTTGCTTAAAGAAAATCCATAAAATAAATGAGGTTTTAATCCCTGCTTACATTATATATACACTCTCGCTTTGGTATCTTTATTAATCAGAACATGCAGATTTTAGTTTAGTTGCCTGTTAACACTATATTTGTGCACATCCACCCGAATAATTGAAAACCATATGCACATTTTTTGGATCAGATAGTGAGGCGCAGGGAGCCGGGGGGAAAAGTGTGCAGTTTGGTGTGTTTTGGATTGTAGTGTTTTGCCTGTATTATCCTGCTGCCCGTGCCGGATTTGTAACCGACTTTACCGGATGGCTGGATCAGGTGCGCAACCATGGCTTCCTTGAATTTATCAACCGAACCCATTTTCAGGCCAGGAGCCTGTACCAGCTTACGCAATTCAATACGTGGATCTGTTACCGGCTTTTGGGTACCAGTGTATGGGCATGGCACGTGCTTTTTGTTACGCTGCATGCCCTCAATGCTTTTTTGCTGATGACCCTGGTGCGGTTGCTGCTGCGGGATGCTGGTGTGGCTTTTTATAACATTATTGCTTTTGGCGGCGCATTGTTGTTTTGCATTACTCCCTACAATTCGGAGGTGATTGTATGGGAGCCTGCTTTCCATTTTCTGCAGGGGCTGATGCTTATACTTGTGGTATTGCTGTGTGTGCAACGGCTGGTACATACCGGCCACCGCAAATATGCACTATGGGCATGCCTTGTGTATGGCCTGTCGCTTTTTTCGCTTGAGCTGTTTTATATAACGCCATGGCTTGTGCTAACGCTGGCCTTGTTTTATGCTTATACGCCTGCACACGGCATGAATATTCGGAACCGGATAATCAGCTTATGCTTTGCGCCTATGATGCTGCTTTTTGCGGCGCGGTTTGTGGGATACCGTTTGTTGTCGGGCGACTGGTTATCGAGGATAGGCACGGGGTCGGCAACTGAGTTCCAAACCAACTGGTTTGGGAAGCCTGCCAAATACCTGTTTCACCTGCTGGCACTGGGAAGGTTCTGGCCCGGGGATATGCGCCATAAGGTATATGCCATTTGCGATTCGCAAATGGGAATGTTGGCATTTTACCTTATTGTAGCTCTTGCGTTTGCAGGCATTATCTTGAAATTTAAGCAAATGAGCGGTAAGGCCAGGGTGGCTGCGCTGTTGTTTAGCTGGCTTATGATGAGCCTGCTGCTGCTGGTTCCGCTGTGGTTTGCCGATGATATGCTGGTACTGTATGACCGCTATACTTACCTGGCAGGGGCTTTCTTTTATATGCTGGTGGCGGTGCTGATCTCGATGGTAGCAATGCGGTATGCGGCACTAGCGATATGGGGGCTGTTTGCTCTGGCTAATGCACGGTATGCCATACAGGTAAGCAGGTATTGGGGTAAATCGGCAAGGATAGTGAACAGCCTGCTAACATCGCTACCCGCCGACCGAAGCAAAACCATGATATTGCTGAACTTACCGCAATCGATGCATGGCGTACCTATGATTGGCGCTGAGAAAAACAGCGAATTCAAACTGATGCATAACCTGCTGATACCAGACAAGGCGCTGACCAATAAGGTATATGATGTGCTGGCTTACAATATGCTAACGCCTGAGGACGGGGCGCATGTAAATGTGATCAACGACAGCATGATAAAGGTATCGCTGAACCAGTGGGGTATCTGGTGGTGGTTTGAGACAAGGGGCGGATATAGCTACGAGACAGCAGATTATAAACTGAACCTGATAGATCCGGGCCACTGGTATGAAATAACGCTGAAACATCCGGCAGGCGAATACCTGGTACTCTTTAATGTGGGCGCCGAATGGAAGGTGGTGGATATGAGCAGGAAAGGACCAGATCAGCAATAAAAATATTTTACTGCCCAATCTTTATCGCTAACTGTTACCTTTGCTCTGTGAGCGATTTCTCAACAGAAATATCATTTAAAACAGCACGTAGCGGCGGCAGCGGCGGCCAGAATGTGAACAAGGTGGAAACCATGGCTGAGGCGCTGTGGCATGTGGCTTCTTCGCGCATGTTTACAGATGAAGAGAAACAACTTATAGCTGGCAAGCTGGCCCGCAGAATAAATAAGGATGGCTACCTGGCGGTAAAGTGCAGTGAAACCCGCTCGCAACTGGAGAACAAATTGATCGCCCAAACCAAATTGACAGAGCTGGTGGCCAAAAGCCTGCTGGTACCCAAAAAACGCAAAGCCACCAGGCCATCGAAAGCTGCAAAAGAGAAAAGGCTGGACAGCAAGAAGAAAGAATCGGTGAAGAAAGAAATGCGAAGGCCGCCTGCCATAGATTAACAGCATGTATTCGATATATTCCAGGGCAGGCAACCAGCCGACCGACTTTTGCATATATACTACAGTTCAATTTTATCTCTTAGCAATCATAACCTGCATAGACCATGAGTATGCCGATAATAAACATGACAAGACAGTTAATAATAGTAATGGCCCTTGGGGTTATGACTATGAATGCCCTGCAGGCACAGCAACCGGCGGCAGGCAACGTTATCTACTTCGATCTGAATAAACCAACGCTCAATGCCGCTGCCAGACAGACACTGAACGAACTGATTAAAACAAATAAGATAAAGAAAGACCAGAACCTGCTGCTGTATGGCTATGCCGACTACCTGGGAACAAGGGCGCATAACGATTCGCTTTCTACCGACAGGGCTATGAATACCCGTGCATATCTTATAGACAAGGGAATACCGGAGCGGTATATTACTGTATGCGTGGGAAAGGGTATGATAGAACGGAAACCTGGCGCTGGCCAAAAAGGTTATGCCAAAGACAGAAAGGTGGAAGTGATAACAGATGCTGCAAGGCTGAAAGCGCTAACCTGCAAGCCTCTTGCCGACCTGCCCATGATGAACTGGTCGAAGAATGTGAGCAGCCTGAATGTTCATGCTACTCACCCAGCGATTATTACCAGAGATGATAGTGCGGTGTCTGAACGACTGTCCAATGGTGATAAATATGTAGGCAAACTCAGCGCCAAAGGAATGAAGATAAATAAGGGAACATACCAATGGGTGAACGGCAATAAATATACAGGTGACTATAAGGACGATAAGAAAGATGGCCATGGCATTTTCAGATGGGCCAATGGCGATATACTGGAAGGCATGTGGAAAGAAGATGAAATACAGACCGGCACACTTGTCATTCCCTATAATGGCCCATTGTATCATTCCGACTCAGGGCATACCAGGACACATACCGTGTATTCGGGCAATTTAGTTTATACCGGTATGTTTACAAACCGTATGCTGAATGGATCAGGGAAGGCTACCTGGCCTAATATGGACCGTTATGATGGCGAATGGGCCAATGATAAAATGAACGGTCATGGCATTTATTACTGGAGCACCGGCGAATATTATGATGGCGAATGGAAGGACAACAAAATGTGGGGCACAGGAAAATTATTTAACGCCAGTGGCGCAATGATTCAGGTGGGCATTTGGGAAAATGATGTGTACAAAGGCAGGTAAGGAACGTTGACTAAATTATAATTTCAATACACTTATTTTGCCTCCGCCACCGGCAAATATTATCAGGTTTCCCGACCGGCTTTTTCGCACCACATGAAATTGCTTTTCGCCAGGAAGAGGTTGCCAGTGAATACCCAGATCGTAGGTAATATCGGTTCCGGCGGGGCCGGTAGCGATGGCGGTGGTGGCATTTATGATTTCAACACATTCGCGGTAGCCACCGGTAGGAATAACAGGCGCGGTCCATTTATTGCCACCATCGGAAGTAATGAACACATGATCCTTACTAAAGGAATCGCGCTTATAATCGCCACCTACAATAATACCTTTTTTATCGCCGGCAAATGCTACTGAAAAAACACCTGTACTGTTGAGTCCGTGCAGCATGGGAGTAGCCAGAGATGTCCAGCTCTGGCCTTTATTGGCAGAGGTCAGAAGACGGGCGGTTTTGCCCCCGGTTGCAATGATCATTTTGCTTTTACCTGTCAGCCTGACAGCAGTGCCACTGGCTGCAAAAGAAGCCTCGCCCGGCTCCATTACAGGCCTTGACTGCATGGGCGATTGCTCCCACGATAAGCCACCATCTGTAGTTTTAAACAAAAGCATCCGGCCATCGACAGGGTCTCCGTAAATAATACCATTCTGATCGTCCCAGAAACCGATGCCATCGAGGAAAACAGCAGTATCGGTTTCTTTATAAACGATGGTCCAGTTGATGCCACCATCACCGGTTACCATTATGTATGTTGGTGCGCCAGCATTGGCAATAATTGCTCGTTTATCGTCGAAGGCATATATAGATCGAAAGTCGGACTGCTCACACCTTTTAACCTGGTTAAAACTCCAATTATTGCCCCCATCAGTACTGACACCTACATAGCCGTTTGTGCCGCTAACCCAGGCCACATTATCATCTACCACCGAGAGCCCCCTGAAAGAGGAACCGATATTGGTCGGGATATTTTTCCATTGCTGGCCCTGTACCTGGTGCACCCAAAAAATGAGCAGTAAAAGCAGGCAAATGACAGTGTGTACCTGGTTACTTTTTCCCATAATTCATGACTTTTATAATTCTGCCTGCCTCGCAGTCTGCTATCAGCGTTTCCATTCGCCTGGTTCTTGTGGCTTCCTGTTTTGCCGACATCACCCAATGTATGACTGTTTTGCGGTAATAAGGCGCCTGGTTCATAAAGTATTTCCATGCCGCCTTATTGGCCTTAAACATCTTTTCATATGCCTCACTGAACACCTTTTCTTCATTTTCGTAAGAATAAATACCCGACAAATGATCTTTCCTGTTTTGCCATGCCGCCATACCCAGAGGTTGCATCAGGTTTTGTTTTATCAGTTCTTCGGCCTTGGCCATATTTACAGCGCTCCAGATACTGCCCGGCTTGCGTGGTGTGAACCGAATCATATAGCTATGCCCGTCGATGGTTTTCCTGATGCCATCTATCCAACCGAAGCAAATAGCCACATCAACAGTATCGGACCAGGATACAGAAGGCTTGCCTGTGCCCACTTTATATAATCCCACCCATACCACTGTGATTTTGAAATGGTTGTTACTGAACCAATTGTACATCTGGTCTTTATGCTCAAAGAAAACGGGTTGCATGAGTGGGATTTAGCGATAAAAATAGCAGAAAAAGAGTAACTGAAAAGCACTTATACAGGGGCATAATTTAATTGTGAGCATGAATGTATGTTTTAATGGGTTTTGATGCGTAACATTACAATTAATGACAAGAGACAACCGACATATTTTAAATAATATTTAGTTAACTTTTAAAAAAGTAATGATACTATCTTTGCAGCCAAATTGGGAAAAAGGATATTTGGTTTTTTTAGTAAAAAAGTAAATTGGGGGGAAATCTTAAAATGAAGCAAACGAAAAGTAAAACTGCTCCGGCAAAGAAGGCTGCACCAGCAAAGAAAGCTACACCAGCAAAGAAAACGGCACCGGTAAAGAAAGCGGCTGGCAAGAAGGCTACAGCCGTGAAAAGCAGCGCTCCTGAAAATGAGACAACTTCAGAGAAGGAAGTACTGCCGGTAATTAAGAAAACAGAAAAGGTAGAAACACCAGCACCACAGGCAGAACAGAAAGTATCGGTGGTAAGGTACAGTGATGAAGAACTGGCAGCGTTCAAAACACTGATCAATGACCGTCTGCAGGTAGCAAGGGAAGAATTACAGTTTCTGCAGGGTCAGATGATTGGTAAGGACCCAAGCGGCGTAGAAGACAGCTCGGACCTGAGACTGAGCCTTGAAGACGGAAGCGGCGCTATGGACAGAGAGCAGCTCAGCCAGCTTACGAGCAGGCAGGTGCAATACATAAGCAACCTTGAAAAAGCCCTGATCAGGATACACAATAAGACCTACGGCGTATGCAGGGAGACGGGCAAACTTATTGATAAGGCAAGATTAAGGGCAGTGCCGCATGCCACGCTTAGCATTGAAGCTAAAAAAGGCGCCAAAGGAAAAAGTTAAAAACTGATTTTATTGCAAATAAATAAACCACCACAGTACCGGACTGTGGTGGTTTATTTTCTTGTCTTAACATGCCAGATTACAAATGTTTGAAAGACGTTATGAATTTGTCTGCATCCGACTTGACGCCTGTTTTAACTGAGAATATGGTAATGATGGAGTACTGGTATTTATTGATGATATAAATACGGTCTTTTCCGGTAAAGTCATCGGTTGAAAATGTAAATTCAATATACGGGTTTGTACCTAGATTGGTCTCTAAAGTGTTGACCTTGGTAGCTTTCAAGGAACTTGTTGCGCCATCACGGCTGTTCTCCAACATTTGTTTGAGAGTAACATCTTTTGGGAAAAATGTAGTCATATCAATCCAGCCGGCCATATACACTTCATCATCTGAGGGGGAATAAGTAGCAAAATGGATTTTAAATGGCGTACCATCTTCGCTTTTATCGTCCTGAGTTGATTCGTCTGGTTTCCCTGGAAAACTAATTGAGAAATGACCTTCTGAAGTGGAATATTTCTGCCAGTTACCCGCTGGTGTAAAACTAAACAGAGCCGTTACAAATATTAATGCCGGAACAAAAAATAGCTTTTTCATAAATACCGTTTTAAATCAGTTAAGTTGAATGCAAATATAAAAGTATAGTTTGGAAAAGTAATAAAAATACAACTAATGTGGTATTTTTATTACCCTCAAATCAGTATATGAAATCCTAACAGGATAAAAATCAGCCTAAAACCTAAACATTCTTAAAAAGGCCCTTCCAGATAACACCATTTTTACCCTCGTATTTAGAAACTTTATTGTCGGCCTGTAGGTTATTGAGTATAGTCAATGCTTCCTCTTTTTGCAAATTACAGAGAAAGGCAAATTCCTTGGTTGTCATTGTAGAGAATTTTTTAAATAGCGCCTTAGGTTCCGGACATGTAGTATCTTTTTGGGCAGTGGGCACAAGCCCGTTCTTCAGGATGTTCCGAAGGGCATCCGGAAGTGCATATAAAACTCCGTCTGCGACGGCATTTGAAAAACTGTAGGCAAATTAATCTCCCCAAACCCCTCCCCACTCGTTCGCATTTGTAACGCGAATGCCCCGGCAGTGCGTTTGTAATACGCACGAAATACTGAAATTACCAGGCAGTTACTGCATAAGTCACTCATAAAAATTCCTGCCCATATTAGTTGCAAAAGCAGAAAATATGATTCCATTGTACTCCCTTTCGGGGCAGGGGCTATCCTATAACATATACCTCACTAATCCCCAATCCATTAGCCCCTCAAAAAAATCTATGATAGACCGTATACGATCTATCATAGATCAAAAACAGTACCATCATAGAAACTCAATTTCACCAATCCAACTTCTCATCCGAACTTTGCCACCAAATAACCATAAAGTGCCCCTCGTGAAAACCCTTAGTGCCCTCGTGGTAAAATTAAAATAGACAGCCAGTAACAATGACTAACATTTCTGATGTATTACCGCTTTTCTATCCTCAGATCATATACACCACCAGTCCATCTCTGAGCTTTGGTTCAAACCAGGTGCTTTTGGGTGGCATAACATTGCCACTGTCAGCAATATCGAATAACTGCTTTATAGACACCGGGTACAACGAAAATGCCACAACAGCATCGCCGCTATCTACCCTCTTTTGCAATCCATCCATACCCCTTATGCCACCTACAAAATCAACACGCTTATCAACCCTTGGATCCTTTATATCAAGTAAGCGGTCTAAAACATTATTCTGAAGTATGGATACATCAAGAATACCAATCGGGTCGCTGGTATAAGTTCCTTCTTTGGCATTTAGCTTATACCAGTCGCCTTCGAGATACATACCAAACTCATGCGGCTCATCAGGTTTTACAATATTGCTGCCAGTCCTTGTTACGTTGAAATCCTTTTGAAGCGCCTGTATAAACTCATTGGTATTCATCCCATTGAGATCCTTGGCTAACCTGTTGTAATCCATGATTTTCAACTGGCTGGCCGGGAAAATACAAGTCACAAAATAATTGAACGACTCATTACCATCCACTGAGTAGCCATTTTCACGCATCTCATGGCAAACCCTTGCAGCCGATGCGGCACGATGATGGCCATCAGCAATATAGGTGCAAGGCACATGCTGATCAAAGTCGTGCGTAATGGAAGCGACTTTACTATAATCATCTATAACCCAGAAAATATGCCTTATCCCGTCCGGTGCAACAAAATCATTTGCAGGCGCATGCGCCTTTTTCCAATTGTCTATGATCTCCTGAACACTTTCACAATCATTGTAGGCCAGAAACACTATACCTGTCTGTGCGCCGGTAGCGATGATATGATTGATCCGGTCCTGCTCTTTTTCAGGACGTGTAAACTCATGTTTCTTAACAATACCGGAATTATAATCATCAATAGATGATCCGCATACCAGCCCTGTCTGCGACCTGCCATCCATTACCAGCTCATAAATATAATAGCATGGCATTTCGTCCTGAACAAGGAGCTTATCAATGATCATAGCTTCCAGGTTTTCCTTGGCTTTATCATATACCTGCTGGCTATGTACATCAATGCCCTCAGGCAGATCAATTTCAGACCGGGTAACATGATAAAAATTATAAGGGTCTTTCCTGAAAACCCTCGCTTCAGCTACACTTACTACATCATACGGCAGGGTAGCTACTTCAGCCGCTAATTCTTTTTTAGGCCTCAGGCCTTTGAAAGGTGTGATCTTTGCCATGAAATAAATATTGTACAGGCTATAAAAATGCCCAATAAAAAGTACCCTATAAATCAGGGTTCAACTGAATGTTTATAAATTACCTGCCCCACTTTTTAGGCGGCGCCACAGGATCTGTTATTTGTTTTTCAAACTTGTTCATTACTGCTATAAGTGTTTGTACATCTTCGAGCGAAATGGCATTATACAACGAAACTCTGAACCCGCTTGCCAGACGATGTCCCTTTACTCCTATAATGTCATTTGCTTCGCAGGCATCTAGAAAAGATTTCTCGATTTCAGGTGTATTTGCAGTAAAACACACATTCATCAGACTGCGGTCTGCTTTTACTGTGACTATAGGTTTAAATACTTTACTATTATCCAATACGGCATACAGCAATTCAGCCTTGCTTCTGTTCTCTTTTTCTACTGCATCAATGCCTTTTTCATCTATCCAGCGAAGCATAAGCAATGAAACATAAATACCAAAAACATTAGGCGTATTTACCAACGGATTCTCGGTAGCCTGGTCTTTATAGTTCAGCATACCAGGCAAAGAGTTGCTTATCTTGCTCAGCATATCCTTGCGTATTACCGCCAGTGTTAATCCTGCCGCCCCGAGATTTTTTTGAACTGCTGCATAAAACATGCTATACTTTGTATAATCACGTTTCATCGACAATATATCACTGCTCATATCTGCAATGAGCGGCACTTTTACATCGGGTATATTATGGCATTGTGTACCATAAATTGTGTTGTTTGTAGTGATGTGCAGATAGGCAAGTTCCTTCGGAACTTCAGGCCAGATCGGCAACCTGTCGTAATTACTGTCTTTTGAAGAAGCCAATATTTTTACATCGCCATAAAACCTTGCCGTAGCCGCAGCTTCTGAAGCCCAATACCCGCTGTCTATAAAGCCCGCAGTCTTACCGGCCGACAGAAAATTCATCGGCACCATACAAAACTGCATTCTGCCGCCACCTGGCAACCAAAGTATTTCATAATCATCATTTATGCCACATAACTTTCTCACAAGAGCCCTGCTCTCTTCCACAGTATCCTGAAAAACCTGACTTCGATGCGAAGTTTCCAGAATAGATATACCTGTCTTCTTAAAATTACGCACCGCAATGGCTGCATCATGAATTACTTCGGGCGGCAACTGGGCAGGCCCTGCATTAAAATTGATCTTTTGTTTCATTATTTTCTACGTCTTCTATTGTTGTTACACCACCGCTTACTGCAAACTTCATTGCCTCGCCGGCAGTCATTTCCTTTACAGGCTTTACATACTTACCATCAATCACAATTACCCATCCCGAAATGGCATAGGCATGTGGCATATATACTGCAACCTTATTTTCAACGCCAAGGTGAGTCATATCCCTTTGTGTCATAAACCCTATTCTCCATACCTCCGGATTAAGATTAACACATACCCACACGGGTTTATTGAACCGTTTCTTATCTCCTACAAATGATTTAATAACATCCCTTACAGAGGAGTAAATATACTTTACCCCAGGGGTGTGTTCCATGATGTTGGAAAAGGAATCGAACAGCCATTTCCCAATAAAAAATCGTGTTCCAAGATAGCCAATAAGGGTTACTGCTGTGATGATTATCAAAAAACCAACACCTCTCCAGTGCAGGAATGGTAACCACTTTAACTCAGGGATCAGATTATCAATCCTGTCAAATACCGAATAAAGCACAAATGCAGTAATTGCTATAGGGCTAAGTAGTAATAAACCCTGTAGAAAAGACCTGAGTAAAATAGCTGCAAACTTGCGCATGACCGCAAAGGTACATAATAACAACATTCTAAATAATTACCCCTTTTGCTTTTCGAGATACAATTTAATTTAATTGACTCCTGATACCTTATATTTTGTTATACATTTCACAATTATCTGTTATTCCGTTCAGACAGATTTATTTAATCCGGATTGAAAATCCTGAATAAGTCTGCTTTAAATCATCTGTAAATCCTTTATATAATCAGATACGTTCTTTATAATCAATAAATTCCTTTCCGCTTCCGGTTAACCTGTTCATAAAACAAATCTTATCCTGCCACCAACATAAATTATATTTGTTACCTCCAAATTGATGAGTGTTTTAAGATTCAAATATTTTTTGCTGCCTTTAATATCAGGCGTGCTCTCTATCATAGGATCAGAGTTGACTTGTCGTGCACAAACCAATACACCTGCCAACCCTTCGTGGTCAGGATTTGGTATCGAGAGTAGCTTTATAGCCGGTAAAGTATATAAGCATGAAGCAAAATTCACATTACCTATTCCTGCCCTGACTACAGGCCTGGACGTGAATTTGACTTTGCATACCTATGGCAAAAGGGAGTGGGAACAGCGATGCAACTATCCTACGATGGGCCTTGGTTTCACCTATATCAATTACGGACTTGATGCTGTATATGGCAGATGTTTGGGCATCTATCCCAATATCTCAATACCACTCATAAGCAGCAAAAATCTTGAATGGACTTTTCGAATTGGCGATGGAATAGGGTACGTAACCAAAACATTCAGGCGTGTTGCACCGGCAGATACCATCAATGTTGCCATTGGCAGTAATATCAATGATTTTGCCATGCTCATGACCGACCTGCGCTGTCATATAAATAAGCGCTGGGATGCAGAAATAGGCGCAAATGTTACCCATATATCCAACGCTTCCTTTAGTAAGCCTAATCTGGGTATAAACATGATCGGCACTCATATTGGACTGAGCTATTACCCGGTTAACTCCCGGCCTGTAAGGATTGTAAGGGAATACCGGCCGCTCAAAAACCGAATCCTCCTGCAGGCCCGGCTGAGCATGGCTTATGTATCCAGTTATACAAATGGCGGGCCGCTTTATCCTGTCTATCTCTCCTCATTTTACGCCAGCCGCAGATGGCATAGCAGGTACAAAGGATTTATCGGCATCGATTATGCGTATTATCAGAACATTTATTCCTGGCTAAGGAATAATGAATTGTACCATGGTTCTGAGCAGCAACATTCTTACAAAAGCGCTGTTTTTGCCGGCAATGAATTCCTGTTAGGCAGGCTCGGAATATCTTTGCAACTGGGCTGTTATTTGCACCAGGCAGCCATTCGGACCTCATCGGTATATGAAAAAATAGGCGGGCAATACTATCTGGTTCAAAGGGAAAAAGGCCCGATAAAAGAACTGTTTCTGTCAGCTTATGTAAAGACCCATGAAACCGTGGCCGAATTAGGAGAAGTGGGTATAGGATTTGGATTTTAGCCAATATTTTGTTAGAGTTTTTATAAAACCAATTCCCGGCTTTTTTGGTACAATTGTTGTTGTATAAAAAATTAAACATTACCACTCTTATGTACAAATGCATCCTGGCACTCCTACCTCTGTTGATATTCATCTGCAATCCATGTAATGCAAGTTATGCTCCCCCCGGTCACGGACATGGTGGCGGTCACGGACATAGTTCTGGTCATAGTCACTCATCAGGCCATTCTTCAGGTGGGCATTCTCATGCAGGTCATTCCTATGGCGGACATTCTTCATGGCATTACCACGAAAGTCATAACCGGTATCACACCTACAGGCAGCGCTATTCAAGAAATTCAGGCTATGGCAGTACCCGTAGCTCCAGTGGATATTTGTATCCGCTAACCCTGCAAAAGGAAATTTCGTTTGGTGTAGGTTCATTACCTGCAAATCAACTTATTGATTCATCAGCTACATCAGCAACACCTTCAGCATTCCTTACCTATAAATACTATGTTGGTGGCGGGTTTGCTATCGGCATTACGGCTGGAATGCAATCCATTTCCGGTGCCGGTATTTATTCAAATAACAGCAGCGTACAAATGCCCTTTACATACGATCAACAGAATACAACTGTTGCTCTGGAATTAACCTGGCTATATAGCAGCAGAGGTGCTTTCCAGGCATATGGCTTTGCTGGTGCGGGTCTTTTGAATTGGGTGGAACACGACCATGATCAGGATAATACAAGTTATACTGAAACGGGCAATAAATTTGCCTTCCAGTTTACACCTATAGGCATCCGGGCAGGCAGGTCAGTAGGGGCTTTCGCCGAGTTAGGATATGGCTATAAAGGCATCATCTATGGTGGAGTTTCATATCAACCGGGATGGTCGAAAACACATCCGTATAATCAGCGAAGGATCTGATAATTCAGATCATTATGCATAAACCGAATCTATCCATTTCATAAAGGAAACGAGGGGCATAATTTCAACAAAACCAGTTAGCAGCTACATTAAATTACTAATAAAAAATGTGATGCAGTTCCTTTCCCGCTTGAGTTTATTGTTACCGACAATAAGGAACAATCAAAGCTGAAGTTATCCTCCGTTTTATCTGAAAGGAATTTTTTTCGAAAAACAAGTTTAAGATGGTGTAATAATTTCAAATATTATAATTATAAAATATCAAAGTCAATATTTATCCACAAATGTGCGTTTATATTCTCCTATATATCCACTAATTGGCTGTTACATTGTTGTTTAAACGCTATATTTTCGTTACTTTTGTAAGGTTGAAAGACCTATTTGATTATAGGTTTTTCTCATATATCTTAATATGGAATTTTTACAATTCCTCATAGTAAAATAAACAGTTCGGTTTTTGAATAGTATGGATACTGAAAATGTAGTTATGCCAATACCCGCCGATTACGGTGCGGATAGTATACAGGTATTAGAAGGTCTTGAAGCTGTGCGTAAGCGTCCGGCGATGTATATAGGCGATATAGGCGTTAAGGGTTTACATCATCTTGTATATGAAGTTGTAGACAACTCAATAGATGAGGCGCTGGCTGGTTATTGCAAAAATATCACAGTTACCATCCATACAGATAACTCGATCAGCGTTCTGGATGATGGTCGCGGTATCCCAACAGGTATTAATGCTAAAGAGGGCCGTTCGGCGCTTGAAGTAGTAATGACAGTGTTGCATGCCGGAGGTAAATTTGATAAGGACAGCTATAAGGTTTCAGGTGGTTTGCATGGTGTGGGTGTAAGTTGCGTAAATGCACTGAGTGCCCATTTGCATGTTACCGTAACACGTGAAGGAAAAACATTTGAACAGGAATACCAGAAGGGCGTGCCTATGTATCCTGTTCGTGAAACCGGCGTTGCTTCCAGTCACACAGGCACACTTGTACATTTTCACCCTGATGGCTCCATCTTTAAGGACCTGGTTTATAACCGGGATATCCTTGCCGGTCGTCTCCGTGAGTTGAGCTACCTTAATAAGGGTATACGTATTGTAATGATCGATACCCGTGAAATGACAGAAGAGGGCCAGATGCCGACTGAGACCTATTATAGCGAAGGTGGTATTCTTGAGTTTGTGCAAATGCTGGATCTAAAAGCAAAAAGGGAACCCCTGCTTTCTACCCCTATATTTGTAGAAGCGCATGATAAAGAATCCAATGTAGCAGTTGATGTGGCGCTATCTTACAATAGCTCTTACAGCGAGAACATCTTTTCTTATGTAAACAATATCAATACCATAGAAGGTGGTACACACGTGGCAGGCTTCCGCCGTGCTATTACGCGTGTATTCAAATCTTATGGCGACAAGAATAAACTGTTTGAAAAAGCTAAGGTGGAGATCACCGGCGACGACTTCCGTGAGGGGCTAAGCGCTATTATCTCTGTAAAAGTACCTGAACCTCAATTCGAAGGCCAGACAAAAACCAAGCTAGGTAACAATGATGTTATGGGCGTGGTAGACGTTTGTGTCAGCCGCGTTCTGGATGCATTCCTGGAAGAACATCCCAAGGATGCAAAGATGATCATTGATAAGGTGATACTCGCTGCACAGGCCCGTGCAGCAGCCCGCAAGGCCCGCGAAATGGTTCAGCGCAAGAGCGTTCTTACCGGTGGCGGCATGCCTGGAAAACTTGCTGACTGCTCGGAAAGAGATCCTGAAAAATGTGAGCTGTACCTGGTGGAAGGAGACTCGGCTGGAGGAACTGCCAAGCAGGGCCGCGACCGTAGCTACCAGGCTATCCTTCCATTAAGAGGTAAAATTCTTAATGTTGAAAAAGCCCAGGAATATAAAATTTACGAAAACGAGGAAATCAAAAACATGTTTACCGCTCTTGGCGTAAGCGTGGGCACCCCCGATGATCCTAAAGCGCTCAATACTACAAAACTCCGTTATCACAAGGTAATCATCATGACCGATGCCGATGTGGACGGATCGCATATCGCCACGCTTATTCTTACTTTCTTCTATCGGTATATGAAGGAACTGGTGCTGCAGGGTTATGTATATCTTGCCCAGCCACCTTTATATCTTGTTAAGAAAGGTAAGGAGCAAATGTATGCCTGGACTGAAGAGGACCGCCTTGCGGCAGTAGTGAAGCTGGGTAATGGTAAAGAAGACAGCGTATCCATTCAGCGATACAAAGGTCTTGGAGAAATGAATGCAGAGCAGTTGTGGGATACTACGATGAATCCTGATACAAGGACATTGAAGAGTGTAACAATTGAAAGCGATACATACGCCAACGAAATATTCTCAATGCTGATGGGTGATGAAGTGCCCCCACGCAGAGAATTCATTGAAAAACATGCGAAGTACGCCAAGATCGATATTTAATGGTTGATTTTAAGACTAAGGTTATAAAAAGCAGGTGGGTTTCCATCTGCTTTTTTAATTTCCAAAATATCGTTAATGAAAATAATGGAGAGATAGTAATTCTCTTTCTAAAGAAACGTTATTAGAAGTGGAGAGCCGGAACACAATCATTTCTCTTTAGCTTACATATCATTATGCGAAGCCAACAGGAGGTCCAGGTCTGTATATTTAAAGTTAAACCTTTTGGCAATAGGCGCATTAGTTACGCAACCTTTATACATATAAACCCCACGGCGTATTCCTGCCTTGCCGAGTATCAAATCTTCCATACCACCCATATCGGCACATTGCAACATGATAGGCATCAATACATTACTTATAGCACGGGATGCAGTGCGCGAAACCGCAGAAGCTATGTTGGGCACACAATAATGAATTACATCGTACTTTTTAAAAGTTGGTTTTTCATGTGAGGTTAGTCTTGATGTCTCAAAACAACCTCCGCGATCCATACTCACATCAATGATCACTGAGCCGGCTTTCATATTCTGTACCATCTGCTCACTAACCACTAATGGCGTTACCCCGTTAATAGGTTTTAATGCTCCTACCGCTACATCAGCGTTCATCAACTCTTCGGCCAATGTTACCGGCTCCAGAACTGAGGTAAAACAACGGCGGCCAATATTATTCTGCAACCGCATCAGGCGGTAAATAGAATTATCAAATATCATTACATCAGCGCCTAATCCAAAAGCCGCACGGGCAGCAAATTCACCAACCACACCAGCACCTATTATAAGCACCCTTGCTGGCGGTACTCCCGATATACCGCCCAGCAATACCCCCTTGCCGTTATCTGTGTTAGCCAGATACCGGGCTGCAGTAAGTATCGCATAGTTGCCGGCGATTTCACTCATCGAGCGCACAATCGGGTAAGTTCCCGCATCATCTTTTATTGACTCAAAGGCAATAGCAATGATCTTCTTGGCAATCATTTGCTCCAGAATACCAGCCTTAAGCATAGGCATATGTATGGGAGATATCACAACCTGATTGGGTTGCAATAATCCGGCTTCTTCATCAGATATTGGCGCAGATTTTATAATAGTGGTAGCTTTATAAACATCTGCCTTTTCATACACAATACGGGCACCTGCCTCACTGTAATCATTATCGAAATAGAAGGAGCCATCACCCGCACAATGCTCTACTGCCACATCATGACCCTCGTTTACCAATACGGATACTGCTTCAGGAGTCAGGGCTATCCTGTTCTCCTGAAAAGAGGTTTCTTTGGGAATACCAATAAAAAGCCGCTTTTTTTTTGGCGTTATTTGTAAAGTCTCTTCTAAAGGAATGTAAGAAAAAGAAGGAGATATGTATGGTTTTTTGCTCATGCCCGCCACAACTTCGATTAATAAGGACAATATACGCCTTATGTTTGTATAAAAGAAGATTTTTAACAATTCTCAGACTAAAATAAATATAAACCCCGCCGGCATGGATTTTAGTAGTGTTTTGTGCCTTTATATTTTATTTTTGCAATAGGCCCGGAACAATACTATGCTAAGACAATCGAACCAACAAAGGCTACTTCAGAAATTATCACCACAGCAGATTCAGTTAATGAAACTGTTGCAGATACCTACTGCCAACCTTGAAGAACGGATAAAGGAAGAACTGGAAGAAAATCCGGCTCTGGAATTTGAACTGGAAAGTAATAATACTGATCAGGATAACTATGAACTCGAAGGAAATTCATCGGATGGTGAAGATGGTGATAGCCCGGTGGACGATGTTGAATTGAGTAATGATACCGCTGAAAAAGTGGACCTGGATGATTTCCTTAGAAGAGAGGATGATGACAGCAACGGCTACGACTACGGCGATGATTACTATGGAGGAGGAGATAGTGAGCGGGTGGCAACACCAGCAAGAGTAGAAACCAGTTTTCATGAACATTTGCTTGACCAGTTGGGGATGCTGGAACTGGATGACCGTAGCCACAAAATAGCTGAACAAATTATTGGTAGTCTGGATGAAGACGGATATCTGCGCAGGGAAATTACCTCTATTGTTGATGATCTTGCATTTGGTCAGAATGTGGATACGAATGCTGAGGAGATTTCGTCATTGGTGCAACAGATTCAGCTTTTTGATCCGCCTGGAATATGCGCAGTAACACTACAGGATTGCCTGGTACTGCAATTGAAAAGAATGCCGGTGTCCAAACCGGTAAAAAATGCCATAGCGGTTATTGATAAGTATTTCAATGAGTTCATAAAAAAACACTACGACAAAATACAGCGGCATCTGGAGCTCAATGATAATGATTTCAAGAATGTCATTAACATCATTATCAAACTCAGTCCTAAGCCAGGCGGCGCATTTACAGTGCTTAACAAGGCTGAAAACTATATCATCCCTGATTTCTTTGTTTTCAATAACAACAACAATCCTGAGTTATCGCTCAATTCCAAGAATGCTCCTGAATTGCGTATTTCAGAAGGTTACCGGGAAATGATCAAGGCTTATGACCGCAGTGAAAAAAAGAATAAACAGCAAAAAGATGCCGTATTGTTTATTAAGCAAAAGCTGGATAGCGCCAAATGGTTTATTGATGCAATAAAGCAGCGGCAACACACCCTGCTCCATACCATGCAGGCTATACTTGATTTTCAAAGGGAGTTCTTCATTACCGGCGATGAGACCGAGCTGAAACCAATGATTCTCAAAGACATTGCCCAGATGACATCATTGGATGTGTCTACCGTATCGAGGGTAGCCAACAGCAAATTTGTGCAAACCGAATATGGTACTTACAAATTAAAGTACTTTTTCTCTGAAGCCCTGCAGATGGAAAGCGGAGAGGAGGTATCAACCAGGGAGGTGAAGACGATTCTGAACGAATTCATATCCTCCGAAAACAAACGTAAACCATTTTCTGATGAGGAACTTACCGATATGCTGCTCGAAAAGGGGTACAATATTGCACGGCGTACTGTGGCTAAGTACAGGGAGCAATTAAACATCCCGGTTGCCCGCTTAAGAAAAGAATTATAATCTTCATTTTAAGACATCAGAAATATTGCTGCCCTTCTTTTGCAAAAACAAATAACAGCAATCGGATTCTGGTATGTAGCAATGTTCATTTCTGAAAGATTGTTAAAATAAATTAATCGTCACATATATTATTCTGAACTCAAAACAATAGAATAATATTTGATAAGTACCTTTTTTCAATTATGATCAGATAGTATCTTTACTGGTTTGTATTTTTATTCCTTAATTTGGCATCTAAATAGGATATATGTCCCGACAAATTACCATATTAGGAGCAGGGCTGGTTGGCTCACTGCTCGCAATTATTCTTAAAAAAAGAGGCCATGAGGTAAATCTTTATGAGCGCAGGCCTGATATGCGTAGCGCATCAATTTCAGCCGGTAAGTCCATTAATCTGGCAACCAGCCATCGTGGCTGGAAGGCGCTTGAACTCGCAGGTTTAAAAACAGAAATGGAAGCCCTGGCAATTCCCATGTATGGCCGATACCTGCACCAGACCGACGGCAGTACTGCATTTCAGCCTTATAGCAAAAACAATGAGGCGATTTATTCAGTTAGCCGCGGCGACCTGAATAAAAAACTGATGACACTGGCTGAGGAGCATGGCGTAAAAATTCATTTTGAACATCGTTGTACTGGTGTGGATGTAGCTGCCAATATTGTGAACTTCGAGTTGCCGGATATGACGACAAAAGTGATTCAGGCTGACCTGCTGTTTGGTGCCGATGGCGCTTTTTCAGCTCTGCGCGACAGCTATACCCGAATGACAAGGGTGAATTGCGACCAGCATTATCTTGACTATGGATATAAGGAACTCTGTATTTTGCCCGGCAAGGATGGCGAATTCCTGATGGAAAAGACCGCCCTGCATATCTGGCCACGCGGCAATTATATGCTTATTGCATTGCCCAATACAGATGCCACATTCACTTGTACCCTGTTTATGCCGTTCGAGGGCGAAGTATCCTTTGAAAAACTAAAGACGATTGAAGATGTAAATACATTTTTCGATAAACAATTTCCGGATGCCAAGGCTTTGATGCCCGGATTGATCACTGATTTCTTTACCAATCCTACATCAGCTCTGGTTACCATGCACATCAATAAATGGCATCATACTGATAAGAGCGCATTGATAGGTGATGCGGCCCATGCCATTGTGCCATTTTATGGTCAGGGCATGAATGCCGGATTTGAAGATTGTACCGTGTTGAGTGGCCTGATGGATCAATATGGTGAAGATTGGGAAACTATACTTGAGGTGTATGCCGCAAAAAGAAGACCAAACGGCGATGCTGTTGCCAGCCTGGCGCTTATGAACTTCCTTGAAATGAGGGATAAGGTGGCATCACCTATGTTCCTGGAGCGCAAGAAAATTGAGAAGGAACTGGGAAAAAGCTATCCGGAAAAATTTGTCTCTGTATATGAAATGGTATCCTTCAGCCATATACCGTATAGCACAGCTATACAGTGTATACAGGCCCAGGATAATTTGCTGGAACAAATAATGGCTGAAGGAGATTTCTTTCAGAATATAGCAGATTCCGGCTTTGGCGAAAAACTGGGGATGTTGATTAATGAATATCACAACGCCGTGCAACAACTAGATTTCGGTAATGAAGCCTGATAAAAGATGGACAGTTAAGCCCGTTGATGACGAAATAGTTAACCAGCTCGCTACATCGCTCAATATCCAGCCTGCAATATGCAGGGTGCTTGCATTGCGTGGTGTTCAGAATTACGATTATGCCAGGCTGTTTTTCCGTCCCGAACTATCTCAGCTTCATGACCCCTTCCTGATGAAGGGAATGAAGAGGGCTGTAGATCGTATTCAGGAGGCTATTGAGTGGCATGAACGTATTATGGTCTATGGAGACTATGATGTTGATGGTACAACCGCTGTTGCATTATTTTATTCCTTTCTTAAAAAGAATTATACCGGCGAACTGGCTTATTATATCCCGCACCGTTACAGGGAAGGTTATGGAATATCCAAACAGGGTATTGACTATGCGCATGGCAATGGCTATACCCTGATGATAACACTGGATTGCGGAATTAAGTCGGTGGAAATGATCACCTATGCCCAGTCGTTGGGAATTGATGTAATTGTATGCGACCATCACCTTCCCGATGCTCAGATTCCACCAGCATACGCAATCCTGAATCCCAAACAAAACGATTGTAAATATCCCTATAAAGAACTGAGTGGTTGCGGTATAGGGTTTAAGCTGGCATCGGCATTAGCTATACACTGGAAACAGCCGATGGAGGAAGTATACCAGTATCTTGACCTGGTTGCTACCAGTATAGCAGCAGACATTGTGCCCATAGATGGGGAAAACAGGATATTGGCATTCTATGGCATTAAGCGAATAAATGAATCACCATGCCTCGCTATTTCCACATTGAAAGAACTTGGTGGAGTTACTAAAGCGCTGACAGTATCTGATCTTGTATTTGTTATTGGGCCGAGGGTAAATGCCGCCGGCAGGATGGATGATGCACGTAAGGCTGTTGAGTTTTTCATTGAAACCGATCCTGAAAAAATACAGGTACTGGCCGCGGCCCTTCACTCGGATAACGACGACCGCAAGGAGGTTGATAAAAGTACCACCGATGAAGCCCTGGCAATAATGCATGATGACAAGAACATGTGGCAACGAAAATCCACTGTTCTGTTCAGACCGCACTGGCATAAAGGTGTAGTTGGTATTGTGGCATCGCGCCTGATAGACCATTACTACAGGCCAACCATAATGCTTACCTCGGCCAATGGCAAGGCAACCGGATCGGCCCGCTCGGTTTCCGGTTTCAATATTTATGAAGCTATACACGAATGCCGCGACCTGCTCGATAATTATGGCGGACACTTTTATGCCGCTGGTATGACGATGGCTGAAGATAAAGTAGATGAATTTATCGAGCGTTTTGAGCAGATAGTTGCCTCCACCATCACTCCCGACCAACAGGTACCTGAAATTGAAATTGATGCTGAAATTCCACTAACACTTGTAAAACCTGCACTTAATAACATACTGAAACAGTTTGAGCCCTTCGGACCTGCTAATATGAAGCCGGTATTCCTTACAAGGCAGGTTTATGATTACCAGGGTAAATCGAATGTAGTAAAAGAACAACACCTGCGGATTGTTGCCCACCAGCAAAATGGCGCAATAATAGAAGGTATTGGCTTTGGCCTTGGTGAAAAATACGAACTGGTTAGAAATGGCCCGTTCGATATGGTGTACAATATGGAAGAGAACGAGCATAATGGCACAACCAGACTGCAGGTAAAGGTTATAGATCTGCGCAGGAGTCAGTAAGTTTAAAATGTGGATTTTGCCGGTGTATGTATCTTTAATAAAATCAGCATAACAATGAAAAGACTTAAGATACTCATTGCTGTTATCCTTATACTTACTGCATGCAATTTCCTATTCAGGGTTATCAGCAAAGGCAGTTTCAACCCAAATTCGAAATTCAATATCGGGCAACCATTGGACAGCCTGAACGGGGTACTTGTCTATTACAACGCAATGGTAGGTCATACTGACGGGCGTAATGTAGCCCCCGATGGTTATAATCTGGGTATGAAATACCAGTGTGTTGAATTTGTGAAAAGATACTATTATCAACGCCTGAACCACAAAATGACTGATAGCTATGGTAATGCAAAAGACTTTTTCGATGCATCATTGCCAGATAGTAGCTTTAATATTAAACGCGGTTTATGGCAATTTACAAACGGCAGTAAGTCAAAACCACGGCCAGAGGACCTGTTGATTTTCGATGGACATACAGGTAATCCTTTTGGCCACGTGGCTATAATTAGCACGGTAACCGATACTGCCATAATTATTATCCAGCAAAATCCAGGCCCTTTTGCCTCTTCACGTGACACTTTTGCGCTCAGCAATCTGAACAATAAATGGACAATAAACTTCAGGAGGGCGCTGGGCTGGCTGAGAAAGGATACGGTAATTGTAACGAACAAGCCTTGAATCCATCCTGAAGTTAAATAATTATGACCTTAAGTAGTTATCACCTATAACTTCAGAAAGCCTACAGAATCACAACCAACATTTGTCTATTATTGTGATTAATAATTACCATTTATGAAAAAGATTATGATCGTCGTGCTGCTATTTATTAATGGAGCAGCTTTTGCTCAAAAAATAAATGCATCGAAAGTTCCTGCTGCAGTTAAAACGTCTTTCAGCAAGAATTTCTCAGGAGTAACTTCCGTGAAATGGGAAAAAGAAAAAGGAAATTTTGAAGCTGGATTTACAGAGAACGGAATTAAAATGTCTGCTGTATTTGATGATAAAGGCAACCTGATAGAGACAGAAACGGCTATTGACATTGCAAACCTGCCGGCCGGGGCAAATGATTATATAGCCACGAATTATAAAGGAGCAAAAATAAAAGAAGCAGCAAAACTGAAAATGCAAAATGGAGACATCAACTATGAAGCTGAAATAAAGGGCTATGATCTCATCTTTGATGCCAATGGAAAATTTATCAAAAAAACTAAAGGATAATTATGAAATACAGCCACATTACAATATTCGCAGGTTTAGCAATTATACTTACTTCAGGCTTTGCCAGCGCCCAGGGATTACATGTGCTTAAGACGATACCTATATCCGGTGCCGGTGGCTGGGATTATCTGGCATTAAGCCCTATCAACGACAATATATATGTTTCTCATGGCACACAGGTCAACATAGTAAATAAGAATACCGGAGACTCTGTAGGCATAATACCCAATACCGATGGAGTGCATGGCATTGCCTTTGCCCCTGAATTCAGGAAAGGCTTTACCAGCAACGGTAAACTGAACAACGTCAGTGTATTCGACATAAGCACAAATGCGGTTTCAGCACAAATAAAAACCGGTGAAAAACCAGATGCGATCATGTACGATCCTTTTACCAAAAAGATCTTTGTATGCAATGGAAAGAGTAATAACCTTACGATAATAGACCCTGCCAATAATGAGGTTATTAAAACAATTGAACTTGGTGGAAAGCCTGAAACCCCAGTAACCGACCTTGCCGGCAAAGTGTACATAAATATTGAGGACAAAAACGAAATAGCCGTGGTCAACACAAAGACATGGACCGTAGTCAACCGCTGGAAAGTAGGTAAAGGAGAAGAGCCTTCAGGACTGGCAATAGACATTAAGACCAAACGACTGTTTGCAGGATGTGGCAATAAGTTGCTGATTGTGATGAATGCCACAAATGGAAAAGTGGTAAAGGAGTTGCCAATAGGTGATGGTTGCGATGGTACTGCATTTGATCCGGGAACAAATACCATCTTTAGCTCAAATGGAGATGGAACCCTCACAGTTATCAAAGAAAAATCTGCCAGTGATTTTGTCGTAGTTGAAAATGCCCCCACAAAGAAAGGCGCTCGTACTTTGGCTGTTGATGAGCAAACCCACAAAGTATATTTACCTACTGCCGAATTTATGCCACCAAACCCACAGGAGCCGAAACAAAGAAGGCCCAATATGGTTCCCGGCACTTTTCAGGTTTTGGTAGTTGGGAAATAATGTAAATTTAGGGCATGAAGATCCTGGTGGTAGAAGATGAGCCGGTACTCAACAAAAGCATCGTCGACTATTTGTCTTCGCAACAATACCTGTGCGAACAGGCAGGGAATTATAAAGATGCCCTTGATAAATTATCCTGTTACCAGTACGACTGCATTGTTCTCGACATTATGCTCCCCGGTGGCAATGGATTGCAATTGCTGGAGTTCTTAAAAAAGGAAAAGAAGACTGATGGGGTAATAATTATCTCTGCCAAAAATGAACTGGACGACAAGATAAAAGGGCTGAGCCTTGGCGCCGATGACTATCTGACCAAGCCATTTCATCTATCTGAATTGAGTGTGCGCATTGCAGCCATTATCCGCCGTAAGAATCTGAAAGGCAACAACCTCGTTTCCTTCGAAGAAATTGAAATAGATGTGCAGGCACATACCGCAACCGTAAACGGGGAGCTTGTTATACTTACCCGTAAGGAGTACGAATTGCTGCTGTATTTTGTAATTAATAAAAACAGGGTACTATCAAAAAATTCAATTGCAGAGCACATGTGGGGAGACGATATGGATATGGCCGACAATTACGACTTCATCTATGCGCATATCAAAAATCTGAGAAAGAAGTTACTTGCAGCAGGAACCGGTGACTATATACAGAGTGTTTATGGCATTGGTTATAAATTCTCGCTGCGTTGAAACTACTTGACAAATACAACAGGCTGAATATAGCCGCCACCATAATTACATTTGTGGTAGGTAGTTGCATTTTCTATTTTGTCCTCAACTATATTCTTATTCGCGAACTGGATGAAACTTTACAAACAGAACAGCAGGAGATTATTTCATTTGCTCAAACGCATAATGCACTTCCCGAAATAATACCCACCCAGGACCAGCACATTCAGTATGAATTGATAGCTGTAGATGATGCAATAATGGAAGTGCCTTATAAAACCATCAAAAAAAAGCTGGGCAAAACAGAAGAAAACTACAGGGAACTGCAATTCACCATTAAAGCCGGTAAAGCCAATTATATAGTAACGGTAGATAAACCTATTGAAGAAACAGAAGATCTGCTCAAAGTTATCATAGCGGTAACTATAGCTATGATTGGCATTATCCTATTGATTGGCTTTTTGATAAACAGGATCGTGATAACAAGGTTGTGGAAACCATTTTATGAAACAATTTCCAGAGTGAAGAACTACCACCTTACAGATCAGGATTCTGTAAAACTGGAGCAACAGGAAATAGATGAATTCTCCTTACTAAATACAAGTATAAATGAAATGGTAGACCGTATCCAGCAGGATTACGGTTCATTAAAAAACTTTACAGGGCAGGCTGCTCACGAAATGCAAACACCTTTGGCTGTGATACGCACAAAACTGGACAGCCTGATACAAAATGAAGAAGTTCTCCAGAAAAATGCAACGGATATTGCAGATATTGAAAGGGCTGTACATCGCTTGTCGCGGCTTCATCAGTCCCTTCTATTGCTTACAAGGGTGGAAAACAGGCAATATGTGCTTAACGGGCAGGTAGCCCTGGATAAAGTAATAACAGAGAAATATGGCGAATACGCTGAAATGGCCGAAGCAATGAAGTTAAGTTACCATGGCAACCTACAATCGGTTTCATTGCTATTCCATCAACAGCTTGCTGAAATAGTTATCAGCAATTTGCTCAATAATGCTATCCGTTATAACAAGCAAGGGGGAAGTATTGAAATTATATTGAAAAGCGAATCCCTTTCAATTACCAATACTTCAGATAACGGAGTACTGGATAACACCCGGTTATTCAAACGTTTTTACCGTGATACAACTACTATTGATGGAACAGGACTCGGATTATCCATCGTAAAACAAATTTGCGACCTGGCCGGATTTGCCATCCGATACAATTTTTCAGATGGCAGGCACACCTTCATTATTCAGTTTAGCTAAGCAATCTTCCGATTTTCTTCAGAATTGGGTCATTCCTTTGTACTGATGAAAAATCTTTCATTCAGTATACAAAAACCATTTTATGGATACGCCCTTGGTATCCTCCTTCTGCTTATTGCAAATTTCGATGCCATTAGCCAGACGAAAACCCTTAATTATTACCTTAACACAGCCCTGGCCAACAGCCCATTGCTCAAAGATCATGCCAACCAGATAGCAATCAGTTCAATAGATAGCCAGCGGCTGCATGCTGCATATAAACCCCAGGTTACGGGTGTCAGCAACAATGCCTATTCGCCTGTAATTAATGGATGGGGGTATGATGCTACATTAAGCAATATTGGTTCCTTCAATGAAATGGTGAATGTGGGCCAGAACTTTGTAAGTAAAAAAAATATTGGCCAGCAAAACAAAAGCTTTAACCTGTTCAGAGACTCTATACAAAATGCCGGCAAACTGGCTGAACAGGAATTGAAAAGAAGTATAACCGCCCAATACATTACTGCCTATGGCGACCTGCAGCAGCTTTCCTTCTACACCGAAGTAAGTAAAATTCTCATCAACGAGGAGATGATCCTGAAAAAGCTCACTGAAAATAACATTTACCGGCAGACTGATTACCTGACTTTCATTGTGACCATGAAACAACAGGAATTGCAACTGAAACAATTACAGATACAGTTCAGGAACGATTACTATCTGCTCAATTACCTGTGCGGTATATTCGATACATCCGAGGCAACATTGGCTGACCCCGATATCAGTATGCAATTAAATACCGATACCGCTGCATCAGCATTTTTCCGTCAGTATCAGATTAATCATTTAAAACTGGAAAATGATTTTACATTAATTGATTTCAGTTACAAACCAAAAGTAAACGCATTTGCAAATGCCGGGTATAGCAGCACACTACTTTATAATGCTTACAAAAATTTCGGCTCCTCTGCAGGCATAAATCTCACAATACCCATCTATGACGGTCATCAAAAACAGATGCTGCAACGCAAAATAAAATTAGCAGAAGTTACCAATGAAAATTACAAAGGCTTCTTTACAAGCCAGTATAGTCAGCAACTGGCTATGTTAAGACAACAGCTTATGGCTACCGAATCATTGCTTGGCGATATAGAGGATCAGATAAAGTATGCTGATGGCCTGGTAAAAGTAAACAGTAAATTGATGGAGACGGGCGATGCCAGGATATCAGACCTGGTGCTTGCGGTCAACAATTATCTTAATGCCCGGAACCTGCTCACACAAAATAAGATCAGCCGTATGCAGGTCCTTAATCAGATCAATTACTGGAACCGATAAATAAATATTATGAAATCATTTTTCACTAAAATATTGCTCCTGTTGGGTTTGGTATTAACCGGATACTGCTCCTGCAATGTGCCGGAACAAAAACCTGAGCCTGCCGGGAAAGTGCCTGTTGGTACGCCGGTAACTGTTACTACTATCCTTACAGACACCATGGCAGAATACCTGGACCTCAATGCTACTTCTGTCTTTCTTCAGAAGAGTTATGTAAAGGCTAATGTAAATGGATATGTTCAGGCGGTAAAGACTATGCCGGGACAATATGTAAGCGCCGGATCTGTTTTATTTACAGTGAAAACGAAAGAGGCGCAGAGTATCGATAATTCGGTTACTAAACTGGATCCGTCTTTCCGGTTCTCTGGCATAAATAATATTAAGACAAGTACTGGCGGCTATGTTACGCAACTCAACCATCAGGTTGGTGACTATGTACAGGATGGAGAGCAATTAGCTGTATTAAGCGACCAGAACAGCTTTGCATTTATACTTAATCTGCCTTACGAGTTGAAACCTTACCTCGCCAACAATAAAATGGTTTCCCTTGCATTGCCTGACGGAACAAAAATTAATGGAGAGATAACAACATCAATGCCGAGCGTAGATGCTGCTACGCAAACGCTGAATGTTGTCATAAAAATAGCAAGCCCTGATAACCTGCCCGAAAACCTGATAGCCAAAGTGAGGATTGTAAAGTACCAGAAAAGCAATGCCAACTCATTACCCAAAGCCGCACTACTGACCAATGACACTCAAACCGAGTTCTGGGTAATGAAATTAATAGACTCAGTTACTGCCGTAAAAGTTACAGTTAAGAAAGGAATAGAGACTGCAGATCGGGTGGAGATTATTGAACCCAGATTCAGTATCGGCGACAAAATTTTACTAACCGGTAATTTCGGTCTTCCTGATACCGCCAAAGTGAGAATTGAACAATAAGCAATCATGAAGAACTATTTCGTTTCTTACAAGCAACCATTAACTGTTTTACTGTTCATGATACTCATGGGTGGTATGTTTGCCTATACCAAAATGCAAACGGCACTTTTTCCTGAGATAACCTTTCCTAAAATTAAGGTCATTGCAGAGGCAGGATTGCAGCCGGTAAATAAAATGATGGTTACTGTAACCAAACCACTGGAGAACGCCATTAAACAGGTGCCCGACCTAAAAACCATACGCAGTACTACCAGCCGCGGAAGTTGTGAGATTTCCGCATTTATGAACTGGGATGGCAACATTGATCTGGATAAGCAGCGCATTGAATCCAAAATAGCTTCTATCAGAAATTCATTACCTCCCGATGTTCAGATTACCGTTGAAAGGATGAACCCTTCCATTCTTCCGGTGATGGGTTATACACTGGAGAGTAATTCCAGATCACCAATAGAATTGCGGCAATTGGCTAATTATACAGTAAAACCATTCCTTTCTCAGATCGAAGGCATTGCTGAGGTTCGGATTATTGGTGGTAAACAGAAAGAATACTGGCTTACCCTCGACCGCCAAAGAATGGCCTCTCTGGCTATTACTCCGGATTCAATTGCATCGGTTCTGTCTCAATCCAATTTTATTAAGACAAATGGCTACCTGTCCGACTACCGCTACATGTATCTTTCTGTAACCGATGCCCAGGTACATACCACCGAAGATATTGGTAATACTGTAATCCGCAACGACGGAAAGCGAATTGTTACACTTAAGGACATTGCATCGGTACAGGTTCATGATGCCAATGAATATATACGGATCAATGCCAATGGCAGAGAAGGTATCCTGGTTGCTGTTTTAAAGCAGCCCAATGCCAACCTTGTTGATGTATCATCCATAATTGAACAAAAACTGGAAGAACTTAAAAAGATTATGCCGGTTGATGTAGCCATAAAACCCTACTACGTACAGGCAGATTTTGTAAATGACTCGGTTAAAAGTGTTACTGATAGTATATGGGTGGGCCTTGCATTGGCAATAATTGTAGCAATTATTTTCCTGAGATCATTTAAAGCAAGTGTAGCCATTCTTATCAGTATCCCCATTACGCTTTGCCTGACACTTATTGTTTTGCACATCATCGGGTATACCTTCAATATAATGACTCTTGGCGCTATTGCGGCCGCTATTGGATTGATCATTGATGATGCTATTGTAGTTGTTGAACAGATACATCGCACCCATGAAGAGCACCCTACAGAGCCTACCTCATCGTTGATACCTAAAGCCATAAGATATTTATTCCCCGCAATGGTGGGCTCATCTATAAGCACTATTGTAATCTTCCTGCCCTTTGCGCTGATGAGTGATGTAGCCGGGGCCTATTTCAAGGTAATGACCAACACAATGATCATTACACTGATCTGTTCTTTCTTTGTTACATGGATCGGGCTACCTGTGGTTTACCTCCTCATTTCCGGTAAAAGAAAAGACACTAAAGAAGAATCCAAAGTAATTGATGTTAAGAGACAAAAGTGGGTTTCCTTCTTTATTCACAAGCCCATAATAAGCTTGCTCATCATAGGTTCGCTAGTAGCCTCCACCATCATTATTTTACCTAAACTGGCTACTGGTTTTCTTCCTGAAATGGATGAGGGCAGTATCGTTCTTGATTACAGTTCGCCTCCGGGCACCTCGCTCGATGAAACAGACCGCATAATGCGGCAGGTAGAAAAGCTAATTATGGCCACTCCTGATGTAACCGCATATTCCCGAAGAACCGGCACACAGATGGGTTTCTTTATTACCGAACCAAACAGGGGCGACTACCTGATTCAACTGAAGAAAAACAGGAAGAAAAATACCGAAGAAGTAATCAGCGACCTGCGCAAAAAAATAGAAGCAACACAGCCTGCATTGCGCATTGATTTCGGGCAGGTAATCGGCGATATGCTAGGAGATCTGATGACCTCAGTGCAACCTGTAGAAGTAAAGATATTTGGGAATGATCAGGCCAGGCTGACGCAACTGGCTAACCAGGTATCCGGCATTGTGTCGGGCGTAAAAGGAACTGCCGATGTTTTTAATGGCATTGTTATAGCCGGACCATCTTTACGTGTTATTCCTGATTATACCCGACTGGCACAATTTGGGATATCTCCCGCCGGCTTACAGTTCCAGTTGCAGAACTCTATGGAAGGTAATGTTGTCGGCACGTTGCTGGAGAAAGAACAACTATCTAATATCCGAATGATCTACCCTGGCAGCAGGCAGTTAAGCACATCCTTATTGCAACAGCTACAGGTATTTCTTCCCAATGGAAAATTAACACCCGTTGGCAGCCTGGCATCTATTGTTATTGATTCGGGTGATGCAGAGATACAAAGAGAAAATTTGCAGTCAATGGGAGTTGTTACAGCCCGGCTCAATCAGCGGGATTTGGGCAGTGTAATGAATGACATCCGTCGCCAGATCGGGTCAAAAGTTGCGTTACCCCAGGGATACCATATCGAGTATGCCGGTTCATATGCCAACCAGCAAAAATCATTCAATGAGTTGCTCATGATCCTTATTGCATCAAGCCTGTTGGTATTCGGTGTGGTGCTTTTTTTGTTCCGCGATTTCAGGGTGGCCATGCTTATAGTTTTGCTTGCAGTGCTAGGCATAGCAGGTAGTTATCTGGCGCTATTTATTACCCATACTGCCCTTAATGTTGGGAGCTATACCGGACTTATTATGATCGTTGGAATAATAGGGGAGAATGCCATTTTTACTTTCCTTCAGTTTAGGGATGCGGTAAAAGAAAAAGGAGTTGATGAGGCAATTATTTTCTCAATCTCTACAAGGCTCCGCCCAAAATTAATGACGGCATTAGGAGCTATAATTGCGCTTATGCCCTTAGCCCTTGGTATTGGCACCGGAGCACAATTACATCAACCCTTAGCTATATCAGTTATTGGCGGCTTCATAATTGCGCTACCATTGCTCCTGATTGTATTACCCTCTATGCTACGGCTGATTTTTAAAAATGAAAAGCTAGCAGATATAGAGCAGTAGTTTGTAACCTTTTTTTAGACGGAGGTTTACACTTCATTCATTGAATGGAATGAAACAGCAGAATACAATTATTTTCCAAATACAGCACTCATCATTACTTCAGTAAAAGTCTCCCAGGTATATTTCATCTTTTCATTGAGGATGTTCTGCCGTAAGTCTGGTATGGAGTTGGGCTCATAGAATTTGAGAATGGCATCGGCTATGGATACCGGATCTGGTTCGGCTATAAACCCCACTTTACCATCTGGAACCACTTCTGCCAGCCCGCCAACATTGGTCACTACCATTGGCTTCTCAAAGTGAAAAGCTATTTGTGTTATACCGCTCTGTGTGGCATGCTTGTATGGCTGAACAACAAGGTCGGCAGCGCTGAAATAATAACGTACCTCACTGTTGGGTATGAAATCAGTCTTAAGGTGCACCACCTGCTGCAACCCATGTTTTTCAATGATCTGGTTATTGTTGGCTTCTACATCCTTACTATAATATTCACCGGCAACTATAAGTTCTATACCAGCGGCTTTTATCCGTTCATCGTTCATGGTTTCCAGCAATAGGTCCAGCCCCTTATACTCCCTGATGAATCCGAAGAAAAGGACATATTTTTTTGATGGATCAATCTGCAACTTCTGGCAGGCCGCTTCTTTACTTACCGCTTCATTGTAGCTGTCATAAATCGGGTGTGGCGTAAAATAGGAAGGCTTATCGGTAAATGTTTTTACATCCTTCAGTACATCCTTACTCATCGTCACAAATGCATCTACCGGCTTGATAAAGTATTTGGTAAATGGCTTATCACCAGGTCTTTTTTCGTGGGGTATTATGTTGTCTACAATACAAACTACCCTTGTTTTACCATTCTTCTTCGCCTGCCTGAGTATGGTTCCGAATGCAGGACCCATAAATGGCAACCAATATTTCACTATGATCAGGTCATATTTTTCCTTGTTCATCCGGCCACCTACACTCATCCAGTTGAGCGGGTTAACTGAATTGACCACAGTCTTAATAGTCAGGTCTTTTGGTGCAGGCTCATCTGTGAACTGAGTCTTGCCCGGAAAGAGGAATGAAGGATACTGAAGTGAAAAAGAAAATATAGTTACAGTATGGCCCTGTTGCTGTAGTTGGTAAGCCAGCCGCTCATTAAATGCAGCAAGCCCTCCCCTTAACGGATGTGCCGAACCTAGTATGGCTATCTTCATCTGAAAATAGTTTTAAAATCAACCTGTGCCTTATCATAATCAGTGGGAATCCCTATGTCTATAAAGTAGCTGTCATTTTCATAACCATAAAACTTTTTCTGGCCTGCAAATTTTTCCAGATAATCTTTCTCAAATGAGAATTTCTCCGGCAATTGCCGTTTCAGAAATGCCTCCCGGTTTATAAAATATACACCACCATTTATCAGGCCTTCTTCACGATATTGTTTTTCTTCAAATGACCTGATCACACCGTTACCTTCAATATTAACAATGCCATACCTGTCAAACTGATGCATCTTTTTGAGCGCCAATGTTGTTTCAGCATGTACACTCTGATGGAATTTCATTTGCTCCCTCAGGTCCACCTTAAACATAGTATCTCCGTTCACCACTGCAACATCGTCTGTCTCGGCTACTTCCATGGCTGCAAGGATGCCACCACCGGTTCCCAATGGCTCATCTTCTATAACACAATCAACCTCGAAATACAGATCACGCTCCTCAAGCCATTCCGTAATAACTTTGTGCTTATAGCCAAGAGATAAAATTACCCTGGTACATTTTTGCTGCTCCAGATAATCGAATAGATAATCCAGGAATGGTCTGTTATTCACAGGGGCCATGCACTTCGGAAAAGCGCCAATCACTCCCTGCAACCTTGTTCCTAAACCACCGGCAAGAATTATAGCTTCCATAAAGTTAAAAAGTTAAAGTGGTAATAGGTTAAATGGGTTGCACATAATCATAGTTTATCATTATTATCAGGTTTTGAATTGTGCATTTTTCTTAGCCAGGCTATATACCCATTTAGTGTTTTTTCTAATTCCAAAGCCTGTTGTTTATATTCCGACAACGCACTTTCTGTTATGTATTTACAATCAAAGGCATCAATAAGATCATTTATCGTTTCGTACAAAGATCCTCTTGCCTGAACACAAAAGTGTAATTGATCTTTATAAGTAAACCTGCCATAACCTTCAGAAATATTACTTCCTATTGACCTTACTGCCCGTATCATCTGATCTTCAAGACGATATTTCTCAATCGGAGGAAAAACTTTTACAATCTCATAAAAAGTATTTTTATACCGTCTTGCTGCTTGCCAAACCTCAAGGTCAGTAAATGATTTATACTTATTGTCCATAAAATAATATTCTTAAATCGCGAATTAAATTCTCACTCAATTAGCTAACTTTTTCGCAATATTACCCTATTACCTATTACCTTTTCACCCTATTACCTTTTTAACTTTTAAATGCTCCAGGTAACAAGCCCACGCTCTGTAAACTGGTAAGGGCTGAAATCACCACCAAAATTCTGAAGCGCTTTCTTCACCTGGTATCGGGTGTTGCCTGGGCAATAGAACATCATAAATCCGCCGCCGCCTGCACCAGATATCTTACCACCGGTTGCTCCGGCTTTCAGAGCGGCCTCATATATTTCGTCCATGGCATCATTAGATATGCCCTTGGCCATTTGCTTTTTATACCTGAACCCGAAATCGAGTATCCCGCCAATCTCATGAATATTTCCCTTCAATAGCGCTTCTTTCATCATCAGTGCCTGCTCCTTCAGGTGATGCATCGCATCTATTGATTCTTTGTTTTTATCCTTTACATTTTTGCTCTGTGCCTCTATTATTGTCGATGACAGTCTGCTGGTTGCTGTGAAATAAAGCAGCAAATTATTTTCCAGTTCAAAAAGGTATTCCTGCTTAATACGTAGCGGATTTACAATAACCTTGTTGCCATTATAAAACTCCATAAAATTTACGCCACCAAATGTAGCAGCATATTGATCCTGCTTACCGCCTGCCATAGCCAGTTCCACACGCTCCACATCATAGGCCATCTGTGCAATATCATACTCTCCGAGCGGCAGGTTAAGCCATTCAGCAAATACGCCAATAATTGCTACCATTAATGTTGATGAACTACCCAATCCTGATCCGGCGGGAGCATCCACAATGGTCGACAATTTAAACCCTGATGGTACCGGCCCATACTTTTGCACAATATGGTTGTAGGCTCCTGTAGCCAGGTCAAGTTGACCATCAATGGGCAGTTTATCCGTTTTGTCATAACTTACCACCTCGCCCCTGTCTACTGCTTCAATAATAATCTCCGGAACCTGCAAAGGCTCAATGGTTGCATACGCATACAACGATATGGTGGCATTCAGAATAGCCCCGCCATACAGGTCGCAATAAGGGCTTACGTCTGTGCCTCCGCCGGCAAGACCAATCCGAAGCGGCGCTTTACTTCTGTAGATCATAATATGGTGGCTAAATTAATGAAATATCGGCAGTTTGCTGATATAGTTAGCACTTCAGGTTCTCCAATTGCGTTATAAAACGAATTTATATGATTCTTGTTGTTCCTTTTCCTTTCTTTTCACAAAAAATTACAACCCGCCATTATTTTGCTATCATAATATACTGTAAACTTGTATGAAGAAATTAAATAATTATGATTGATCCTGTTTCAGAACCGGTTAGTCTCGATGCTACTGATGCCATAAAGCAACTGGTAGATAATATTGAACAAGTTATTCGTGGCAAAAGGCGCCAGATAGAAATGGTGGTTACCTGCCTGCTTGCCGGTGGCCATATTCTCATGGAGGATAATCCCGGTACTGGTAAAACGGTCCTTGCCCGCAGCCTTGCACTAAGTATTAGTGGCGATAAACAAGGAGAGCATGTGGTATTCAAACGCATTCAGTTTACTCCTGATCTTCTGCCCATGGACCTTATAGGCACACATATTTTCGACGACCGCAATAAAGAATTCGTATTTAAAAAAGGTCCCTTGTTTTGCAATGTGCTTTTGGCCGATGAAATTAACCGGGCATCACCCAAAGTGCAAAGCGCCCTGCTTGAATCAATGGCTGAGCAACAGATCACGGTAGGCGATACAACGCTTTTACTGGAAAGGTTGTTCTTTACCATAGCCACGCAGAACCCTATAGAGATGGAAGGAACCTACCCTCTTCCGGCTGCACAGCTCGATCGTTTTTTTATGAAAATTCAGTTTGGATATGTTGATGAGACTACCGAACTGAACATTTACCGCGACTACCTCAATATTGCCAAAAATCTGGTTGACTTGAAGCAGGTGTTGAGTATGCAGGATATTCTTGCATTGCAAACACAGGCTGGCGAGGTTTTTGTGCATGAAGAGATCCTCAAATCTGTCAGCAATATTGTGCGCCAAACCCGGGAGCATCAGGACATTTCTCTTGGCGCTTCCACCCGCAGCGGTATTGCCTTTCTCAAATGTCTTCGTGCCTATGCACTCGTTAAGGGCCGCACCTATATCATAGAAGATGATGTAAAAGACATTGCTAAGGCTGTGCTCGACCACAGGCTGATTTATAGGAACAAGGATGGCAAATTAAAGGCGCTCGATAACATTATTATCAGAGAAACCGAACGACTGGCAAAACTGAAATTATACCAATAAGTACTATTGTTCTTTCCACCTAACTTTTGGCTGTAGTGATATTTAATTTCAGAATAAAACTAATTTTCACTCTCCTGATGACGCTGTTGTCGGGTATAGGAACTACCTATGCCCAAAATCATGGTGCGAATGCCCATGCCGACCGCACACCGCCTAAAATGCCTCAGTTGCCGCCTAACCTGATGCCGCCGCATCCTGCCAATAAAATGGATGCGCGATACTTCAATATCGATGCCAAAAGAATGATTGAAGATGTAAATGGTGAAGATGCACTTCCCCGTTCCCGTGAATTCAAGCGCATCGACAGTACTTATTATGTAGGCTGGATGTTTGAAGGCGCCTATAAATACAATCATGCCGCTGATTACCTGGGTTTTAAGAATGCTGCAGTTCCACTCGAACATGCTCTTGATCTTATGGAGCACGATTATGCAAAAGGACTTTCCACGCGCACCGGAGATGTTATGGTGTTCTATCCTGTACGCATACTTGTTCCGGACTATACCATGATTGCCTATTACCTCATGAATTGCTACGCCAATACAGATCAGCCTGATAAAGTATACAAGTTGCTGAGGCGTACCTTGAAATGGAAATTCCAGGCCTCTTATTATATGGACTGCTATAACCACCTGGCCTGGACAGTTCATCGCAATCGTTTCTACACCAGCGCCAAATATCCTTTCCTCAAAAACTCAATTGATGAAAATGAAAAGCTGGCTAACCGCTACCTGGATACATCATTGATGATGATAGATAAGAACAGCGCAATTAATGAACAACTTGGCGCTTATGTGCCCTTCTTACGCGACTATGCCAGCCGCGAAAAAATAGGGGTATATCATTATAAGAACATCATTTACAGTTACTCTTTTAACATTGATTCGGCAACCTACTATTTTGAGCAGATGCGCAAAGCCAGCAGACTGCCTCATAATAATTACGCCAACTTCCGCAGCATATGCGGCGATTTCCGTACAGCCGAGTCAGAGTACAAACTGGCCGCTATCCAGGATCCCGGCGATAAGCGGCTGCAGGAGTGGGCCTACTACACTTCCATTCTTGATATTTACAAGGCTAAACCAATTTTAGGATCAGGTTTAGCCAAAAACATGATTAAATCCGCAGGCTCAACCCCCGGCTATGGCTGGTACAATATTGCACTTGCGCGCTGCATGTCATACGATGGGCAGATTACAGAATCCAACCGCTATATTGACAAGGCCGCTGAGTTCAAGGAACTTCATATAGGCACTACACTCGGGCAAAGCCATTATGATTTCAGTATTCAGCTCCTCAAGCTTATCAATAAAGAACAGGCATGGCAAATGGAGAAATTTGAGCATGCCAACTGGTGGTATAACCCATCGGTATTGCTCAATATGACCCAAAAACTGAGTGAGAAATACCTGCAGCAGTTTCTTATCATTAACCAGTTTGCCCAGAACCCTGAGCGTGACCGGGTAATCTATAAGCTCTTCTCTACCGAAAGCACTGTTTCGTGGGATGAGATCTGGTACCTGGTTCATGATTTCAGTAATGACTATTTCATAAAACGTTTTCAGAAAGAAGCAGAGACCGATAACCGGCAATACATTCGTAAGTACTTTGAATTGTTTGTAGCCCGGTTGAAAATGCAACAGGGTAAATATAAAGAGGCTAAACCTATCCTCGATAAGGTACTCCGCGACCCTAATACTGATGCAGATTACGAAAAGCTCTTTACCGCACGTGTTTACCAGGCTCAGGCCGAATGTGCCAAAGAACTTAAGAATGTAAGTCAGCAGAACGACTGGCTATACCGGCTCTTTATCACCTACCCTCAATTAGTGCCATTTACCGGTATACCCATGAACATGAACCTGCACATTAGTGGCGATGTTGACCCTGCTGTTGAGAAGCGCCTGCGTGCCTGCAACATCAACTGGGTAACCAACCGCAGCATACCCGCGCCCGATGCCTTTGTCATCTTCTCGGGTTCAGGCAAAAACAAGGACATAACCTACTATGTGCTTGACCAGGAAGGCAAATACATAGTAGCGAAACAATCGTTTACCTGGCAGAAACCAGAAGAGGCTGGTACCCAGCTTGCCTACCGGTTATTCAATATAGGCAGCAAGGATGAGGAAGCTGATAAAGATACCAACTAGGTCGCCCTTGCTTCATGATCAATCATCAGATTATTAGCCTGTTTTGTCATCCGATCAGAATATGAAACCTGAATAATGAGTACAGAATTAAACGATAAGCAAAGCTGGTTGGCACAAGCACATTTTGATGGCAGTATCAATTGGAGCAAGGCTTGCGTTACTAATGCGCCTTATCTGTTCGACCGGGTTACACTTCACGATTCGGAATGGGAAGCTGTGACCATGGAGCGCTATAATACCCTTGTTCTGGCATTCAGGCTTGATGCATTCTGGAACAGCGCCTATACCCAAAAACCACAACTAAGTGAATGGCCCTGCCTGGTTATCCGTTTTGAGGAAGTACTCAATATATCATACAGCAAGGGGAACTATAGTACTACAATAAGCTATGCCGAAAGTAAACGGTTAGCCACCAGCGATATTCAGAAAATGGAGACAGTATTTAAGGATAACCCTTTTATGCCTGCTGATTTTTACAACAGGTTGATAGCCTGCAAGGAATTGTATAAGACCATCATTGCTGACCTGCAGGGAGATATGGAAATACTCCATGATGGTGGTATTGACATACTACTCATTGATATTGATGGCACTTACCTGGACCCATCATTAACCAGATTGCCACCCTTTGAGCCTTTACCGGAAAACGAAAAGAACAACACTGGATTTATAAGTTGGTTGTTGTCCCTCTTTAAAAAGAAGTAAAGAGATGATCGCTCATCTCTTTACAAATTGATTTAGATATTTAAGCCTTAATTACTGCTTACTTATTCCACTCTATAGGCACAACCATTTCCTTGCCATCTCTGATAAGGGTAGCGGTTGTTTTACCACCTGGTGTAAACTTACCCAATGCCTCCATATAGCTCTGCATACCGTTTATCTTAAAGTCGCCGATCTTGATTATGATATCGCCTTGCTTGATACCTGCCTTAATAGCCGGCCTGTTGTCGCTAACGCCATCTACACGCACTCCACCCGATTCGAAAGTGTAGTCGGGCATAATACCCAGTGTAACCTTGAAGGATGATTTGCCGGTGGTTTTCTGCTTTGTGAGCGTAAACTCAGGCTTCTTGTTATCCTTATCCATTTTAGTCACTACCCTCTGCATGTACTTCATGATCATTACTTCGCCAGGGTAGTTGATAGCGCCTGCTGTATCGCTGGGCTTGTGGTAGTCGTGGTGCGATCCGGTAAAGAAGAACAACACCGGCATATTGGCATAATAAAAGCTGGTATGATCGGATGGACCCGCACCCGAACTATCGATAGTCAATTTAAAATCATTACCGCTCATATCAACTATCTCTGACCATACAGGTGATGTACCTACACCGCCCAGTGTAAGTGAGTGAGTGCTGTCGTTAAGTCTGCCCACCATATCCATATTGAGCATATAGGCAAAATGAGCGCTGTCGATACCCTGTTCTTTTACAAACGCTTTAGATCCATAAAGCCCGAGCTCCTCACCAGAGAAATGCACAAACAGGTAATTAAAATTCTTGAGTTTCTTATTTTTCTTAATCCAGTGCGCCATCTCCAGCAGGGCAGAAGTACCGCTACCGTTATCATCGGCGCCATGGTGTATTTTATGTTCTTTAATTGCATTGGCAAACAGACTGTTTCCATCTTCGCCATATCCCAGGTGGTCGTAATGCGCACCCAATACCACTGTATATGGCGCCTTATTGTCGATATAGGCTGCAATGTTGGTACCGGTACGGTCAGCCTTATTGATGGTAATATTCAGATCAATTGGTACAGGTGTTTTTGAATTGGCTAGATATTTTACATAGGCTGGATTTTTTACAAAAGCAACCGGGATATCCATTGGTTCGTATTCTGAGTGCTTGTCGAATGAAGGAGTATAACCACCACCATAATTGTCGTAGAATAGCACACCGGATGCCCCCTGTTTTTCAACCTCTTTGGCTTTTTCATGCATGTATTTGTCCGCCTCGAAATGAGGATCGTTGGACTGGTCCTGGTTGGTGTATAAAGGCACGAGCCAGATGTTGCCCTGTTCCAGCACATCCATCATCACTTCACCACTTACATGCTTATTAGCGCTGAACGGAAGTGGGTAAGCATCTTCCTTAAGCTGCATCACCATATTGCTGATGCGGATCTGCGTGCCTGTGCCAACTTCTTTGCCATACACAAAATGAAAAGGGAGCTTATAGGTGCTTTTATAAGGACGGATATTCTCTGCCTTATAGTAGGCTTCTATATAATCACCAGCTCTCGATTCGCCTTGAGTGCTCGTGCGGCGGCCTTCCAGTTCATCAGAAGCCAGATAGGTAATTTCAGCCCTGATTTTCCTGGCCAGTTTCTTGTCTGATTTACTCTGTCCGAATGCCAACTGGCAAGGTGCATAAAATGCAATAAGAATCAAGAAAGTAAAAATACGTTTCGTCATAATGTGTATTTGCTGCAAATGTACTATAAAAAGAGTCTTGGTATATACTATATGGAACAATGAATTTTGAAGCCCGGGCGCACTATAAAAAAGCCGCTTCAGAAGGAAGCGGCCAGCTGTGAATTTGCTATATCTTCCACTAGGAAGCCTGTTTCAGGGCTCCCTGCTCTGTTACCATTACTATATTGGGTGTATCCATCGGCAGCGCATCCTGGCCACTGGTAGGCATTACTATCTGCATATCAGTAATATCCTTGAGCTGGGGCAGTTGCGATGGTGAATTGATACCCAGGTAATCCATAAAATTCTTGCTGGTATTGTAGATCAGTGGTTTACCTACCATGTTCTCATTACGGCCTGAAATAACTATCAGTTCTTTTTCCAGCAGTTTCTGTATGCTATAGTCGGCGCTTACACCGCGTATATATTCTATTTCGCTTTTTGTAATGGGTTGCTTGTAGGCTATAATCGACAAAGTTTCCATAGCGGCAGTAGAGAGCTTCTTGATGTGCTTGTCGCCATTGAGCTGCAATACGGTTTTATGAAAAGCTTTTTTGGTAAGAAACTGATAACCACCGCCTATCTCCCTGAGCTGGAACGGATAGTACTCGGCATCATATTTTTCTTTTATAGCATCGAGGCATGTAGCAATACGCTCTGCTTCAATCACTGTTTCCAGCGCCTGACCCAGAACCTCGGTCATTTCTATTTGTGTCAGGGGCCGCTCGCTTGCAAAAACCAGCGCCTCTACATGTGGCATAAGTTGTTCGATATCCATTCTCTTTCTGCTTTCTTTTCGCTACCGAAATTACTTAGTTCCCCTTGGCTGCAAAAACAAAGTAATGCACAGATGTGAATAACTAAAGTGAATATTAACATCGGTACACACAGTGTGGAAACCGGATACTAACCCTATTGGTTTTGTATATGAGCACAGGCATATTCAGGATGAGTTACTAATCTTTCGCATCTAAACTCTTGATGGAATCGTGCGCTGTTTTTCTTAAATGATCTGTATAATTTCATGGATTTATTTGTTTTCCGGTTTGTTTGGAAGCTGCGGTTGATTTTGAAGTAGTTGTGTTTTTTGAAGCCTAAAGTGTAGAACTCTCCTCCCTAATATAATAAGATTTTTTTCGGGATGTCGAATAAATTATTACCTTTATATTATAAGCTTATGAAATGAACAAGCTAATTCTTATAGCTATTTTGTCTCTTTCAACCATTTCATCCTATGCGCAAAGGATAAGGTTTAATGAAACAACCAATACCTGGCAAATGTATGAGCTTAGTTGTTGCGACCCACCTGATTTTTTGCCTCGCCATCTCGTATCAATACCGTCATTTTATACTTCAGCTACCCATGTTTTTGGCGGCGTGCTTTACCATGGCCTTGTTGATGATGGGTCCGGAGGATGGATCAGAGAAGATACTATTACAAAGAAGGTTTTTATAATTTCTCACGCTACTCCTTCCGATACTTTAGAAAGATTGCTGTATGATTTCAACTTAGGCGTTGGTGACACATTCAAATCAGAAATAGGCGGTATAGTGTATGATCAAAACAGGGTAATTGGATTAGATTCTACTATTATTAATGGATTATGGTATAAGATATGGACGTTTAGTGCAGAGTATTTTGGTAGTATAGATTACACTGTAATTGAAGAAATAGGTTGTGTAAATGGTTTGTTATACCCGATTAATCAATATTTATCCTTCGAGTTTTCATCCCAGATGATCTGTTTCAAGACACATGGTTTGGCATATCCACTCAGCAATCCTGTTATTACTGGGGGACTACTAGGTCCGCTTACATTTGATAACTTAACAAATTGTTCTCCGTCGCTAAGTCAGTATGAATTAATGCCTCAAAACAACTTTACAATATTCCCCAACCCTACCGAATCGAAAATTACAATTTCATCAACCGAAAAAATAAATCAGGTAACCATAACCAATCTCCTTAGCCAAACAATATTTTCGCATGAATACAATGCAGAAAAAATTCAGGTAGATGTAGCAACCCTGCCACCAGGTATTTACCTCATCAGGATAAATGGTACAGAAGTAAGGCAGTTTGTGAGACAGTAGTTTAAAACTGAAAATCCAAGATTGGGGTTGCTACTCTATTGAATGCCGTCATTACCACACTACCCTCCATTAAAAAGACTAATTTTCCGCCGTTGTTGGTGTTCACCTACAAACAGCCTCGTGAAAGGCATCTCACACTGAAGTCTATTGAAAACACTTCCATCCCATGGGAGTCTCCATTTTTCGCAGTTGTTGGTCTTTTTCCCGTCCAGCTCGCTTGCATTATAACTTGTTACTCATGGCAAGTCTAAAAAATGTGGGTCATTGCGAGCTGTTACCAAAGCTAAATCAAGAGGTTACCATAGCCAATCGCAGCGAAGCAACCTCACATCCCGCAAATGCCGTAAACCAACCTAACGCAAGTAACATACTACCCCATAATCATGTGTGCCCAGGTTCAAGCGTTGGAGGGGAAAATAATTAAACGATTAAATGTCTATGAGTTACATTCATTTGTAACTCCCTTTTTCATGCCACAAATATTCAGCTTGCAGTGCAACTTGAAGTGTAAATTGAACTTTGATTTTTTTAATGAAAAAAGATAACTTTTACCAACATAATTGATGAGCATGTAAAATTAACATGCTACATGTTTAATTTTTATTGGGTAGGTCAATGATTGTATTTATCATCCCAAAATTGCGTTCCATTTTATTGATATAACCTTCTTTTCATTTAAGTTTTACTATACCATTTCTAAAGTCAGTAGTTTTTTCATAAATACAAGGGATTTTTTCTTGTCCAGTTTTATCAAAGCTTAAAAATACGCAGTTAAAGAAACCGATTAGGCTCAATTAAATTATTATATTTACAATTCAGGCACCTTGTCTCACCATGGTAACAGCAAACAAACTATACTTCTTTAATTAAATGAAATTGAAAAATCCATTTAAATTCTTTGCAGCAAGCTCAACTCCCATAAATAAATCCGAAATAGATTCAGAACTCAAAATACCACCCGATAGTGACTACCAAATTAAGGAAACCACGCTTATCTGGTTATTCACTATCTTAAGTACAATTCTTGTTTTTTCTTGTTTAGCCTTATTAATTTCGGACATTTATCAACCGGATGTTGCATCATTAAAATCGCATGCCGGCAAAGTACTGATCGACAATGGTCTGGTTAGGCCAGAGCCAAAGGAAGCACTGATTTTTTTGTCAGGCCTTTTCACTATTCCAATTGGTTTATTCCTGTTTTTTAGATTTTATTCCAAAAACTTACTGATCAAAAAACTGCCCAATACTCCATACTTCAATATAATTGCCGGGGCAGGATTAATGGGGCTCATTGCTTTAGTGTATTCTGACTTTACGGCTATTAATCCTTTCTCTGAAAATGCTGGTGATACCCCGATTATTTCCCGGGATTATGCCGGCCCAACGAATTTTGATTTTTATTTCAAAGACCTGTTTCTGGGCAATCATTTGCTGATCTATTCTTTTATGATCATACCGATTGTTGCCATTCTTTTTTTTATCGGTTTCAAGCAACACCAATTACATAAGCATAAATACTTCAATTCAATTGTATCCATCATTGGATATACAATGGTTGGTGGTTTGATCATTGCATCTGCCATAATGAATACATTCAATTTTCCGTACCAGCCTGAAAATAAACTCGACTTTTCAGCTGTTTATTATTCAATGACTCAGGTTTATGCAGGAGTTCCTATGCTTACAGATGGCTTTACAAATGCTTATGGATTATACCCGCACTTTCTGCATCCATTATTCAGCATTATCGGTTTGAGTGTTTTTAAATTTTCACTGGTGATGGCTTTGCTTCAGGCCATTGCATTTACTCTCAATTTTTACTGCCTGGCAAAATTTGTGGAAAATAAAGTCATCCTGTTTTTGGGCATGTTCAGCATATTATTTTTCCCATTTCTACTGTTCAAATTCACTGAGCATTTCGATTCGATTTTTGCCTTCTATTCCATCCGTTACATTATCCCTTCTACGCTCCTTTTTCTTGCTATGCTCTATCTAAATAAAAGAACTCGGATTTTATATTGGATAAGCTTTTTCATTATGGCATCCTCTGTATTGTGGAATCCCGAATTTGGTATTGTGTGTTATCTATCCTGGATTTCGTTCTTGCTTTTTATTGACCTGTTTTCGGCATCCGGTGAGCTGCAAATCAAAAAGATACTATCTCATTGTATAGTTGCAGCGGCTACATTAGCATTGGTCTTCTATGCTTTTAAACTTACTGTTTATTTATTTTATGGTGCCTCTCCTGATATGACTGAAGTGTGGTCGACCATAGTTATTTTCGGTAAACTTGGATTCGGATTGCTTCCTATGTCTTTATTGCACCCCTGGAACCTGATTGTGTTATTTCTGATACTTGGATGTATTTATTCAGTATCCAATATATATCACCGAACAATAACAAACAGAACTGCCATTGTATTTCTTGTTTTCGTTATTTCCACTGGTTATTTTTTCTACTTCCAGGGTCGTAGTCACAATTGGAATCTGTCGTTTTGCTCCGGATTTAGTTTCCTACTCATAACATTATTAGCAGATGAATTCTGGAGGAAAATAAGCGTTAGAAACATCCAGGTTCTAAATGGCATTTTTATTGTGTTTCTTTTTGTTATTACTGTTTCTTTTTTCGAAATCGTTTCTAATTCAGGTAAATTCAATGAATTGATAAGCCAGGAAACTGATAAAGCAAATTTCAATTCTGAGATGAACGTAGTTTTAGGTAGCAAAGATTTCATCAGTAAAAACTCAACCCAATTTCAGAAAATTCATGTGATAACCCTAAGGAAATTTCAGGCGTTATTTTTTGATGGCGACCAGAGATGTTCAGCCTTTAATCCGGGCTTTACAAACCTTTTTTTGAAAAAAGATTTAGACAGGCTGGAAAAACAAATTGTTGATTCCTCATTCAGGGTTTTTATAACCCCATTTTCTTTGTCCGACCTTGAATTCCTTTCCAAACCAATGGCAGCTTTTGCTTCAGCTTATGAATATACTAATAGCAATGGCTATGTTAAGATTGCAGATAAAAGAATTACCCGGCTCCCGATAAACGCTTTCTTTAAAAATGACAGTGAGCAAGTCACTTATCGCAAATATTCTGATGACAATACAGGTACGGAAAGCCGCATTAATGATGCTCTCGGAATTAATCCGGTAAACTTAGAGAAGGAATTTTCTCTGGAGTTATTATTTCACTCAAATGAACAGGTCTTTGACTTGCCTACCCTTATTGGTAATAGTACCGATTCCTCAGGATTTGCTTTTGGCATATCTACAAATGCAGCTAAGTGCTTATTTGCATTAAATGGCAAAGGATTTATATTGCCGGTTCCCAAAAATGAATGGGTGTATTGTGTAATAAATGTCTATCCCGATCATTTCGAAATGTATCAGAATGGAGCCTTTATTACCACTCATCCGCTTGTTAAACCATTTATTAACTCCGCCATGAAATTATTTATAGGTAATCTTGGTTACATGCATTATTACACAGGAGCTATATCAGAAGTTCAATTAAGAAATAAACCTGTATCCAGTAGCCATATTAACGACACCTGGAATAGGATACGAACATCCATTGCCATTAAATAACATATAAAATCCACCGGCATTAAAACAGATAGCATTAAGATGTACTGATTTTTCCGCCGTTGTTGGTCTTATTTTCTGACCAACAACCTCGCGCAGGTAAGATATTACTCCATAATCAGGTTGGCTCACAATTAGGATTCTTTTTTGCACTCCATTCCACTAAACTGCCACTAAAATAAAAACTCCATTTTATTTGGAATTATAGATTATTCAGTTTACCTTTGGGCTAAATTTCATCAACTAATATCAAATAACCATATCATGAAAGTCAAAATCCAAAATAGAAGCATTGCGCACAAAATTGCACACCTAACCCCAAAATGCGCAATTTATAGTAGTTAATCTATTGATTATCAATAAAAAATTGTGCAACAAAATATTTTTTGCGCAGTGTGCAATTCTAAGACCCAGCATAAATTCTCAGATTAACACAATGCTTCAAATTCCAATATTATCTGCCAAATTCAATCATGTAATCTTTTAATCCCATAAATCATGGTTCAGACAGAAATTGCACACCCAACTACAAAATGCGCAATGATTTGGACCTAAT